>JAUILF010000390.1 GCA_030433135.1 Bacteroidia bacterium
TGTCGCGGTTAAAATCCATAGCACCTCAGCTGAAGATTTGGGGGATTTCGGCAACCATAGGCAATTTGGATGAGGCTGAGAAGGTCCTTTTTGGATACACCATTAACCATAAGAATAAAGTTCGCATCACTACTGATATTCGCAAGGAAATCAAAGTAGAATCTTTACTGCCTGATAAAGGTGAAAGATATCCGTGGGCCGGGCATCTCGGTATCCACATGGCGTCCAAGGTTTTACCGGTGATCCGGGACAACCGATCCACTTTGATCTTTACCAATACCCGAAACCAGGCAGAGCTATGGTATCGCAAACTGTTGGATATCGCACCCGAGCTAACGGGTCTGATTGCTATGCATCACGGATCCATACACCGTGAAATGCGTGATTGGGTAGAACTTGCCCTGGAAGAGGGAAGGTTAAAAGCCGTCGTTTGTACCTCCAGCCTGGACCTGGGGGTTGATTTTCGTCCGGTAGATGCTGTGATTCAGATCGGTGGACCAAAAGGTGTAGCCAGGTTCTTACAGAGAGCCGGACGCAGTGGTCATCGTCCGGGAGTCGTTAGTAAGATATACTTTTTGCCTACCTATAGCATTGAATTATTGGAGGCATCTGCTTTGCGTGAGGCATCACTGGAGGGTAAGGTGGAAAGCAGGCAACCATATGTTCGCAGCTTCGATGTGCTGGCTCAGTATTTGGTAACCCTGGCTGTCTCAGAGGGTTTTTATCCCAGGGATATTCTCCAAGAAATCAGGACCACTCACTGTTATCGAAGCATATCGGCAGATGAGTACGATTGGCTGCTCACTTATATTACTCGGGGAGGTAAATCATTGGAAGCATACGATGAATTTCGTAAGGTGGAAGTGGAGGGTGATGGTTTATACAAGGTACATAGTAAAAGGACTGCTCTGCGGCATCGTCTGTCTATCGGTACCATTGTAAGCGACAGTGCTTTGACAGTCAAGTACTTGCAAGGAAGGTTCGTAGGAACTATCGAGGAATGGTTTGTATCCAAACTGAAACCCGGTGAAATTTTCTGGTTTGCCGGGCGAAACCTGGAGTTGATCAGAGTCAAGGAGAATACGGTCTATGTCAGGCGAACCAGGAGTAAGAAGCAGGGCAAGGTGCCGGCCTGGATGGGAGGCAGAATGCCGCTTTCCTCTATGTTGGGTGCAGGTTTGCGTAAACAGCTTACCGATGTGGCGGAGGGCAAACTCCATTCAGAAGAACTTCGCAGTCTGGTACCTACCCTGGAAACCCAGGAGCAGTTAAGTGCTATTCCACGTCGTAACCAGTTATTGATGGAATATTTTGAGACCCGGGAAGGGTGTCATCTTTTGGTATATCCTTTCGAAGGTCGCTTTGTCCATGAAGGATTGGCGGCTCTATTGGCCTATCGGATATCCTTGCTGCAGCCGATCTCCTTCTCCATGGCGGTCAATGACTATGGCTTTGAGTTACTTAGTGACCAGCCTATTCCTGTCCAGGAGGTTCTGGATAATGAGTTGTTAACCCCGGACCATCTATATGATGATATGGAAAAGAGCATCAATGCCAGCGAGATGGCGCGGCGTCAGTTTCGCGATATTGCTTCCATTGCCGGTTTGGTCTTTCAGGGGTATCCTGGCAAAATGGTAAAGGAAAGGCACCTGCAGGCATCCTCCAAATTGTACTTTGATGTGTTTTTTGAATACGATCCGGAAAACTTATTTCTTATGCAAGCTTATGAAGAAGCTTACTATCAACAGCTTGAGATGGGGCGTCTGCAAGAGGCTTTATATCGGATCGAAGAAATGGAAGTTGTATTTACCAATCCGCAGAAACCAACACCTTTTGCCTTTCCCATCATGGTCGATCGTCTGCGATCGAGACTGTCTTCCGAGAAGTTGGAGGACCGCATCCGACGTATGCAAATACAATTTTCCAAATGAGAATTAACCTCGCAGGGAACGAGTTGATCCTGGATCATCGTAAGGTAGCGTTTTACGAAAAGGAGCGCGCACTGATCCTGGCGGACTTACACATTGGAAAGAGCGCTCATTTTCGTAAATGGGGGTATTCTATGCCTGGCATGGTGGTCGATAAAGATATAGAGAGATTGGCGGCACTGATACAAGATTATGCTCCCGATAGGGTTTACATTTTGGGTGACCTGTTTCATAGTCACGTCAATCGCGAATTCGAAAAATGGGATGCACTGATTGAAGCATTTCCCTACCTACAGTTTTTTCTGGTGTTGGGAAATCACGATCGGCTTTCCTGGAAAATCCGCAGCAAAAAATCGAATCAGGTATCTTTGGAAAGTGTCCTGTTGGGTGCTTTTAAATTGACGCACTATCCAGTGGATGAACCGGGGAAGATTAATTTATGCGGTCACGTTCATCCCGGGGTAGTTTTGCGGGGAAAGGGAAAGCAAAAAATGAAAATTTCTTGTTTTCTCGAACAGCCGGGAAGGCTGATTTTACCGGCTTTCAGTGAACTTACGGGATTGGGAATAATTCGCCCGAAAGTGGGGGACAAAGTTTATGCCTGTACTTCGACGGCAGTGGTAGAAGTGGGTGAATGAGGGATTAACTTGTTCAAGCTGACCAGGTCGTACATTGTAAGGAGTGCAGCCTGAATTACCAGGTTGACACTGAATGGCCAACTATCGTTAAGCATCGGACACCGGGCCGGTAGGGTGGCCGGTAGGGGAGAACATAGACCTGCAGCTCTGAAGGGGCGTGTTACCTGCAATAATCATATCTTAAGGACAAAGAATCATCCGTTGAAAAATATGAGAAAAAGTACTGCCACCAAGACCTTAATCAGGTCATTGATAATCATCGCTGTAATGGGAAAGTATTTTTCTGAAGCGGAAGCTTTTTCGGGAATTGAGATCGCTGCGATGCCACCAGGCACGGCTGAAATATCTCAATGGGAACTCGTAGACAAGATAAGAGGTGGTTTGCTGGGGCAGATACTGGGCAATCTGAATGGGATTCCACACGAAATGAAATATATCCACGAACCGGGAAAGGTGGATGATTATATCCCTTCGCTTCCTGAGGGTGCCCGCACCGATGACGATACTGATTTTGAATGGGTCTATATCTGCGAAATGCAGAAGGAGAATGAGCTGTTTCTTTCTGCAGAGCAAATTGCCGCACTTTGGCAAGAACGGATTAATCGCCGGATCTGGTGTTCCAATCAATACGCCCGTCAGTTGATGGACCTGGGATTCGAGCCACCACTCACTGGTAATGTTTTGTTGAACCCCTGGGCGGAATTTAACATCTCAGGCCAGTTTCTTTGTGAAACATTTGGTTTACTTGGACCAGGTATGCCCCAGACGGCTTCCCGGATTGGTCTCAACTACACACGTGTAGCAATTGACGGAGAGCCAGCACAGACCACTCAGCTCTTTAATACCATGATCGCCATGGCTTTTGTTGAAGACGATCTTGAGGTAATACTCGATGCGGGACTAACTGCTTTAGATGATAAGAGTGTTTTGGTGGAAATCATCGAGCAAGTCAAACAGTGGTATAATGAGGATCCAAATGATTGGAAGAAAGGAAGGCAAAACATTAAAGAGAAATTCAGTCAGGTGGACGGAGCAATGCGGGACAAGAATGGATATGAATTAAATACAGCAGCTACCATTGCCGCACTGCTGTACGGGGAAGGGAATTTTACCGCCACCCTTCAACATGCGTTTAATTTTGGTTGGGATTGTGATAATGTGGCTGCAACGGCTGGAACGATCCTGGGGGTAATGCGCGGATATCGATGGATGATGGCTCAGGACTGGCAAATTGTGGACCGATATAAAAATACAACCCGGGATAATATGCCCATGGATGAGACGATCACCAGTTTTGCTGATCGTCTGATCCAGCTGGCAGAAAAAGTCATCCTGGACCACGGTGGGCAGAAGCTGGTGAGGTCGGGACAATACTACTTCCTTATTGCCCGGGAAGATCCTGGTAGTGTGGTGAGCCTATATGATGTTACCGATTTGCGAGAAAATATGATGGATCGATTTTCTGATGATATTGAGCGGGATCTGCGGAGTAGTAATGCTAAGGACAGAGCCAGAGCTGCCTATTTGGCAATAGCTTTAGGATTGGGAGACAAGATGAGATCTGAAAACGAGGAATTTTGGAAGGAAGGACGGGAAGATTTACAGCAATACGAGCAGGTACTACAGGTTTTGTTTTATCATTCTCCTGTTCCGGCAGCTCCGGCATTGCAGGAAAAGATGTTGGATGCAGGTTTAAGACCACCTGCGGAGCGTGAGGATCTCTGGTAATGTAATTTAATTTCGTACCGAAAGAGAGGTTTCAAATTTGAGGTCTTTTTCAGGCATGGGAAGATTCATTTTTTCCATCAATGTCTTAAACCTGGGGTCTTCGATGACCTTAGGATTTCTAACTTCGACTCTCAACCATGGTTGGAAGGCGTGCGGAGGCTCATAATTGGCATGTTCAAAAAATTGGTCAAGACTGTCCATTTCCGAGTAGAGAATAGATAAACCAAAGGCGTTGATTGGATTCAAGTGCTCCTTCATTGCATTGACAACTTGTTGTGCATCTTTGTTCCGACCTGTTTTTAGATATGTTATGCCTAACCCCATAAGCATCGGGGGCCTACAGTTCATGAATGCCACTTCAGCCGAATCATATTGCTGTTTCTTCAGATGTATCATACCCTCGACCTGACCATTGAGACGGAAATCCTTGTTCAAGCGACGGGCTCGATCAATTTCTTGTTTGGCAAGTTCCATTTTTCCAGCTAACATATAGATATGGGCTAGCCGCGCGGCCTGAAATGGATCCAGTGGATCGAGGTGAAATGCAGCTTCATGTTCCTCCAATGATTTATTCAGACTATCAAAAAGGAACAGGTGCCAGGAATAATGATAATGACTCATGGGCAGACTGGGATTTAATTCGTTGGCCTTTGCATAGCAATATTGAGCGCCCTCATAATCCCATTCGTAATATGTCTTGGTTGTAGCCAACCAGGCCCAGGCCTCAGCATTTGTAGAGTCCAGTTGTATCGCCCGCACTGCTGCTGCGCCGGCTTCTTCCTTAACACCAGGTGGAGGTGCCGGGCTGTGTCCCATAGTAACCAGACCTCCAGCCAACATGGCCCATGCTCGTGAACTGGTTGGGTACTCATTCACTGCTTGTTGTAAATAGTTTAACCCAATACCTATGTCTTCCGGGGTAAAAGCAGCCAGGTGGTTTCTGGCTAAAAGCAATAGTTTCATGAGCTCTGGTTCCATCGTTGGAATGTCGACAATTCGGCTTGATTCCATTTCCTCCACATCAACCTTAATAGTTTCAGCAACGTCAAGGGCTATACTTCCTGATAAGCCTGGGAATTCATAGATGTCACCCTGGTAGGAATTTTGCCATTTTTCCTCTTTTTGACGATCATAAAGAGATAAGTCCAATTCCACCATACTACCCTTTTGGGTCAGAGTTCCGGTCAGAAAATAGTCGGTTGCATCCAACCTCGAAGGAGCATCACTAACCGAAAAAACGGAAGCCAGTTGCATCGTGCTCACTGGATTTATCACTGATAGTTCTTTTACCTTACTCAAACTTCTTCTCAGTTCTTCCGCAAAGACCTCGTCAAGTAAGAGGTCATTATTATCTGAAC
>JAUILF010000391.1 GCA_030433135.1 Bacteroidia bacterium
ACAATCCAAACAAAATAAAGCACAAAGCTCCGCCGAAAGGGTCCTCAATGATACCGAGAAGACCATGCTGTGCAAACTCTCCGGAAGCACCCAGGATAGTTTCACTACCGTACCACAAGGCAAAAAGTGCCGCCCCATTGATAATCAATGGCAGACTTCTTCCCGCAGTGATAATGTCAGAAGTTGTCTGTATGCGCCGGGAAAGAAATATCCCTAGCAAGACAGTGATTAACAGGTAGGCAATGACAAAGGAGAGAAGCATTCCGGGCTGTTTTCAGAATCCTTGCTCAAAATCGTCTTTTCTACCCATTCATTTACTGGAAGTTTGCAAAACCCTATACGACATGAAAGTCCTTTTGAGAATTTGGTCCCTTGACCAGTATCCTACTCTATCGAAGCTCGGATAACTGGTAGAATGGATCGTACCAGTAATTTACTCATAATCGGAATTACGGGCTGTCAGGGACAATGATCAAATGAACCAGAACCTACCGTTCTATCTTCCCCTTGATCATGGTATATGAATGAGGAGGAAATACATAAGTGAATTCATTGTCACCGGGGCTGATATTGTTTTTCTGGCTGGTCTGTACTATTTCGGAACCAAAAGTATTCTGGGACTTTACATCGGGACCATTGACTTCCATCACTTCAAACTCACCCATGTAAGCACCTTCCTGTAAAATGATATCCGTCGAGATTTCATCCGTTAAATGCCGATTCATCACGGAGATGATAATTTCATCGTCATTCATGGCGACAGATACATCCAGGTAGGGAACATCACTTTGTCTGGTTACTTGTTCACCCAGTCCAATATTGAATTCGTCGGTATCATAGGTATCACAATCCACATAAACATCCAGGGAGGTTCCGTGCATATTTTGCGAGAACAATTGCAGCGGAAAATAAATGGTCTGTCTGAACATCCCTTCCTCATTGGTAAACATTGGACCAATAACATTAACCAATTGGGCCATGTTGGCCATCTTGACCACATCGGCATTTCTAATGAATCCATTTAGAAAACCCGCAATTACCAGGGCATCCTCCAGATTATATTGTTCTTCCAGGGCTCGTTCTCCTCTCGACGAGGCTCCTCTTCTTGCCCTGTACCATACATTGTATTCATCCCAGGCAATATAGATCGGATCTCGCTCTCCCCGGTCAGCTTTCTGCATCTCCACATCTATCAACCCCTTGATCAACTTTGTTCTGTGCTCCATCACCAGAGGCGTAGACAAGAAATTGTAGTAATTGTCGTCCGGATTACCCACATACATGTGAATGGCCAGATAGTCCACTACATCTCTGAGTTCTTTCAAAATGGTAGCGTTCCATTCGTTGGGATCGGCAAAGGGACGATAATTGGACGATCCTGCTGCGATCAATTTAATTGTGGGATCGGTCAACTTCATCAACTTGGCAGCTTCCCTGGCCTTCTTACTATAATCTTCTGCATTCAGATGTCCCATTTGCCAAAAGCCGTCCATTTCATTACCCAGACTCCAGTACTTAATGTTATAAGGCTCCGGGTGACCGTGCTCTTCCCTCAAATTAGCATAGTACGATTGACCTTTAACATTGGTATACTCTACCCATCGCTGGGCTTCTTCAATGGTTCCGGTGCCCATGTTAACGGCAAAGTAGGGTTCGGTACCCAATTTCCTGGCAAAAGCCATAAATTCATTGGTCCCAAACTGGTTGGTCTCCAAACGGGACCAGGCCAGTTCCATTCTCGGAACCCTGGTAGGTCCTACGCCGTCTTCCCAATGGTAGTTGGATACAAAATTTCCACCCGGATACCTTGTGATGGTTATATTGAGATCTTTGGCGGCATCCAAAACATCCTTGCGAAATCCGTCTTCATCAGATAAGAACGACTCGGGGTCGTAGATACCACCATAAACACACCGGCCCAAATGCTCGACGAAATTGCCATAGAGCAACGGGCTTATCTCTCCTATGGTTCTGTCGGGATCGATTTTGATTTTGGCCATTTGCTGAGCATATACATCATTCCTGACGATCGTAAGGATGAGACATCCAACAATCAGCTTAACTAAGAAATTCATAACGTCTATTTTTAAGTGGTTTTTCTGCATTGACTAAGCACGAGGGTGAGCCCCAGAAGCCACTAACGCAAATTGCGATGGAGTAGAAACGATCACCAGGCATCAGCCAAATTCGTTTGCATGCCAAAATAATCAAAAATCAACACCAGGAGGGCTTGGGTAAAGAGCTCCCTCTGGTGGCTAAGAGCAAAGTTTTCTGATTCTATGCTTGCCGGTACCTGGCTTAGGACTTGATTCCCAGGTTGCCGTAAAACACACCCTGATGGTTCATAAATGTGCTGTCCTTGCGATTCAGGTCCAGTCTTCCTCCCTCAAAATTGGTTGCAGGCAATCCCAATTCATGATAAATACATGCGGTGGCTGCATAATCCCACAGGCTGCCTCCTCCCCTCTCCTCTTTAGGAAGTTTCATCATACATGCCGGCCCATTTTCCAATACATGCATACTACTGAGTACGGCTCCCGATCCAGCCATTTCCACCATACCTTCCAAACCCAACTTCTCTACAGATTCATGTAGTAATCTTTCTATTTTAGTGGCATTTGGTGTGTCCTGCAACCGTCGATCCGTCACATAGGTGAGATGTTTATTGCTGTTTTTAATCTCCAACGGTTGATCATTTTTAAAAGCACCATAACCTTTGACGGCATGATACAAATTGCCGGTGCTGGGATCAAACACCACGCCAATGCATGGTACACCATCTTGAGTGACCAAAGCCACTGAAACGGAAAAACCCGGTTTCTTATGGATAAAGGGAAGGGTGCCGTCCATGGGGTCAATGCACCAGAAGTAATCCTTTTCAAATCTGCTGCCATCATCTTCCGTTTCCTCGGAAAGCAGTGCCAGTTGATCTTTGGTCAAAGTGGGTTGCAGGTGAGCAAAAATGGCAGCCTCGCAGGCACGGTCAACTACCGTTACCACTTGTGAGGCATAGCTAGCTCCGGTCTCCTTTCTCTCAACCCGGACATCTTTATCGACATACTTCTGAATCACTTTACCCGCAGCAAGTGCTGCCTCAATAGCAATATTGCCTAGTTTTGACAGATCCATTTTTACAGAGAATTAATCACTTCTAAGGTTACACGTTCACTATAGCTATTAATTTTCCAATGACCCGGACTCCATCCTTTCAGGAAGCGGTGAAAGTCCGCCCAGGCTACACGGTATAGACTCCTCCACTCCTTTTCCAGTGCTTCATTTCTGTCAGGTAGCGCACTTTGCAGATATTTGAAATAAGTATCGAGAATCTGAGATTCCAAACGCTCACATGCATTTTCATCTAGACAACTACCGATAAAATAGGCTACATCTTTCATTCCACATCCACCCCCAACATACTGAAAATCGACCGCGGCTACCTGTCCATTGCAGGCAAAGCAAAAGTTTGCCAGTTTGGCATCTCCATGAACAAAGGTCCTATATTCACAGCTATTCAATTTATCATCAATAGCCGAAGCTGCCTCCTTAAGTCTTTCATCACTTAATGCAACCAATTCCTGGGGCCTGGTTTCCAAATGCCAGTAGGTTCCCACCTCCCACAGACCATCCGGAATCCGCCCCAGATAACTTGCGTGAAATTCTGCCAGCCATGCCAGACAGGAAGATACTTCTTCCCAGGTGAGGGATCGTTTGCGCAAAGGAAAGCCCGCTATATCCAAATCCTCCAGTACAATCAACATCTCGTCCTCTTCGTGCACGATCGCCAGGCATTGGGGTAAACGGGCTGTTGAGTCCCCACTGTAATTGTTGTACAAGTTGCTTTCGACTTGATAAGACCTGACCTTACGTTGATGACCGATATCGGTATTCCAGCCCCGGGGATGATTTACTGAATCAGGCAACCGAATATGTTTAACAATGACGCTTTCAACAGAAGCATCCTCCAACTCCACTCGAATGATTTTTCCATACCCACTCCATAAATCCTGGATCACCTCCTTTTCCAACAATGAAGATGCACCGGTTTTATCAAGGATAATTGACTTAAAATATTCATTCATAAAGTAATAGCTCATCCGAATTTTACCGATTCATATCTAATTTTTACATCACTCGCTCCCCTTGCCAGTAGGGCAATTACCCGGCTACGACCAGGCCACTTCCTCCAGCAATTACCGTTCCTAATCTATCTGAGGTCTTCATCCCTCTTCCAGCTTAGATATCATGAAAGGTCAAAAACATAATGCTTTGGGAGGCCATCATCAATTCACCAGCCGCTACCTTCCTACCCTGTATTTCAGGTATGGAATGATCGGGATTTAGTTGCAGAATCTCACCATTGAGTTTGACCTCCTTGGAGAGGATATCATCACTCGTAAGCAAATATTGCTCCGCATCTGCTGGGATTTGAAAGGAAGTCTCGGTGTCCTTCGGATTCACCAACAATACTGCATAGCCATCAGAATCATTTTTCAAATTATGTACAAATATGTCCGGTCCATCCACAAAGGACGGTGCACCATACACTTCTTCACCCATTAATTTACTCCACAGCAGGGCGGCCCAATAATTAGGTCGTGGATCATGGGAGTCCTGTTCAAGCAAAGCATACTCGCTGGCCGCCAGAGTGTTATGCATCACCACTTGAACCCCTTTTTTGGCCAAACGCCCCAACTGTTCCAGATACCGGAAACAATCCACATAGGTAGCTGCCCACGGATCTCCACCACAGGCCGCTTCGGCGGTTTCGGTCAACCAAATAGGTGCATCAGGCAAGTATTTGTCCCGAGCATCTTCATAATAGGATAGTCCTTCTTCCGTTTTCGATAACCATTCTTCGCTCAATGCGTATTCGGGAGTGAGTTGCCCCATGCATCTTTTTGAGACACCTCCATAATAGTGGTAGCTAAAGATGTCAAATTTTGGAACCGGATTGGCGGTAAGAAGTTTATCCGTGGTCATGCTGGAATCGTTCCCGGGAATAATTCCACCTTCCCCGGTTGATCCCGGTCCCATGATCTTCATATCAGGAGCAGCCTCGGAAACAAATTCTTCAAAAGCGACAAAATCCGCTGCATACTTCGCCGCGTCATATCCCTCAGGTACCCCACCATGGCTGGCATGCGAAGGCTCGTTAAACATTTCGGCAGCATAAATCTCTACTCCTAGTGACTGAGTGTAAGCCAATAGTGGACCCGCTTGTACAGAAGTCCAGTTACCATCTTTATCACGCATTCCACTGCTGATGGCAAAAGAGGTTACCAATCGGGCGTCCATGGCCTTGCAGAAATCAATCACACCCTCCCATTCCGCACGCGTCAACACATTTTCATAGCCTTCCGGCGCCTCCTCTAATTTCGGCTCATCGTTGTCCTGAAAATAGGTAGTATTGGCCCAGGTGCCACTTACCCGAATGTACATAGGGCCCAAAGCCTTTGAGAGGGTACGAATTTTTTCATCATAAAGGTTGATAGAGGGAATGCTTTGCTTGAGACCGGCAAAACCCATAGCCCGAACTCTGGCAGTATCGATATCACTGTAAGGCACCCAGAAATCGCCTCCCACCACTTCGCACATTTCGACATTAACCGATTGGTAGCGTTCATCTACTTCACC
>JAUILF010000392.1 GCA_030433135.1 Bacteroidia bacterium
CTTCGCATTCTTAAATACTGTTGCTCCGTCAGGTAAGTCCGGACAGAGTGATTATCCGGAAGTTTGGCTGCCTCCTGGAACAGCACGGTATCCACTTCGGATAAATTCATTTCAGCTGCATAGACTGAGCATTCCCCCATATAACCTCTGACTGACTCTACATGCCTGAACGCACGCTCATCACGCACATGCATGGTACCAAAAAGGTATCCTCCAGGCTCATCTCCCCGCCCAAAGGACCACAGCAATGAATTATGTCTGGACATACAGGCTATTGCCCGTAATCATAAGGCAGTACTTTGGAATCCTTCACGGTAGACAATGTCATCAATGTCTTCATCCGTTCAATCTCTTCGATCTGAGACAGTGTTTTGAAAAGTATATTCTCATAGGTGGGAATGTCTTTACAAACGATCTTCAACAGGATGTCAGCCTCACCAGTAATGATGTAACACTCAATCACTTCATCTATCTCTTTGATTTTCTTGATGAAATTATCGAGGGCATTTTCCTTGTGCCATGCCAGGGATACCAATACAAAAGTCTGTACACTCAGTCCAAGAGACTGCAGGTTGACCGTGGCGTGATAACTGGTGATAAGATCCGTATTCTCCAGTTTCTTAACCCTCTCGAGAGTAGGAGCCGGTGAAAGGCCAATCTTCTTGGAAAGATCCAGATTGGTTATTTTGCAGTTCTCTTGTAGAATCTGCAGAATTTTCAGGTCAATTTTATCTAGCTTTTGTTCAGCCATAGATCGTTAATGTTATAGGGATTTCTGTTTGTGCAAAGTAATGATACTTCTCTCGTTCATAACTCACCCGTCACAGAAATAAAAAAATCATATTTCAAATTAAATGTTAATTCCAAATCTTGTTATGGGAAAACGCCCATATTCATGTAGTCGCTGGCAACCTTACCGATAGCATTTACAAATGCGGCAGTTCTCAGGTCCTTGATCTTAGTCCGTTTGTACATCAGTTCCCTCATCTGGTGGTAAGCATTCACCATGGTTTCCTCAAGTCCGGAACGTACCAGGTCGATCTCATCAGCACCACGTGCTATCATTTCACGTTCCCGGTCATTAATGGATTTTCCCGTTTGCTTTTCCACCAGATCTACCAGGCTACCATAAGTGTTCTGGTCGAACCTTTTCTGAATTCGGCCAAATCGCATATGGGACAGGTTTTTCAACCACTCAAAGTATGATACCGTGACACCACCTGCATTAATGTATACATCTGGTATGATGATGATGCCTTTCTTTAAAAGTATCTCAATCGCATCTGCTGTCACTGGTCCATTGGCCGCTTCAGCAATCACACGGGCTTTGATGCGATTGGCGTTATCGGTCCGTATCTGGTTTTCCAAAGCTGCAGGAACCAGTACATCACATTCAATTTCAAGAGCCTTTTTGCGTTGACTGAGATTTTTAGCACCGGGAAAGTCCATAAGGGAACCGGTTGCCTTTCGGTGTGCCAGTACAGCATCAATATCCAAACCATCATCGCTGTAAATGGCTCCTTCGATTTCAGCTACACAGATTATCTTGAATCCACCTTCCTGATGGGAGATGGTACCGGTATGGTATCCCACATTACCCAATCCCTGGATCACCATGGTCTTACCCTCAGTACCGGGATCGAGACCAACCTTCTTCATCAGCATCTTATCCTGAAAGACCTCCCTGATTCCGTAGTACACCCCGCGGCCGGTAGCTTCATCACGCCCACGAATACCGTATTGATTAACAGGCTTACCGGTTACGCAGGCTGCATTGTCTATCTCCCCTCCCTTGAGTACCTGATAAGTATCATAGATCCATGCCATTTCACGAGATCCGGTACCATAGTCGGGAGCTGGAACATCAATGCCCGGTCCGATAAAGTTTCTTCTCACCAGTTCGGTGGTATACCTACGGGTAATCCTCTGCAATTGATCAGGCGTATAATCACGATGTGAAATCCGAACCCCGCCTTTAGCTCCTCCGAAGGGTACATCCACAAGCGCACACTTGTAAGTCATTAAGGACGCGAGTGCCATCACTTCCTCCTGATCTACTTTGTGACTAAACCTGATACCCCCCTTGGTGGGTAACCGATGGTGGCTATGCTGTACTCGAAATGCCTCTATCACCTGATATTCCTTACCAATCTTTACGGGAAACTGCATGTAATAGACACTATTGCAGGCCTTGATTTGACTCAAGATACCTGCCGGCACATTGGTAAATGCCGCCGCCTTGTCAAAATTTCGTTGAACACTCTCGTAAAACTTCATGGGTTAAATCCTTATTCCTGCCCTGCCCTCTTTTCCAAATCCCGAATTCTGCTATCCAACCTGTAGAGATAAAATGCCAGGCCTATTAGTAGTACAGACACTACAACCACGACTACATACATCTTACCCATCTGTTGAAAAAAATCCATTGATTCGGTTGCAGCCCAGGCCGAAGAAGTAGCGGAAAACAGAACCAAAATGAATAGATAGGTTTTCAGTAGCATCAAACTATAATTTTAAAAAATCGAAAAATAAGGAATAAATCCACCTAAAGCGCCTGAATTCTTCACATATGTTTTATTAACAATCATAATTCATCATACAGCCTGAAATACCTCCAGGTTAAATTGGCCAACCAACATCCCAACAGAATCCATCCGATTATGGCTGGATAAAAGACCATTCGCATCGTGTTATCAAGATCCTCAGAACCGAATGCAGGATTCCCACCACTCCCGGGATGCAAGCTGTCTGTCATACGAGGTATTATATACAACAAGGGAATTAACATGATAAAAGCAAAAATGTTATACACCGCCGAAAATCTTCTGGCTACATCCGGATCAGTCATGGAGCTTCTCAGGATAAAATAGGCGGCATAAATAAGCAAAGCTATGGCTGACATATTCTGTTTGACGTCAAAGCTCCAGTACGCTCCCCAGGTATGCTTTGCCCAAATAGCACCGGTGACCACCCCGAGGATACCCAAAAAGGTACCGGTCGTGGCAAAAGCCGCAGCCTTATGGTCGGCCAGGAATGACCGGGTCCGTAAATACCTGACACTTTGCAACATAGAAATGGCAAGAATAACCATCATGGCAAACCATAGTACAACATGGTAATAAGTGTTGCGGATCGTTTCTGCCAAAATATTCCGAAACGGAAAATGAAACGAAGCAGGTGATGTAAGTTGCTCCACTGGTTGGTTCCACCGGTCCAGATCAGACTTATCTGCAACATTGCCCCTCACAAAAACGGCACTGGGCAAAATAGCATGCCCATCCCTGTCATTATAGACAATGAGCGAAAGGACATTAATGGTATCCTGCCCGGGAAACGATTCTGGAATTGAGAAAAAAGCAGTCACATGCCTCCTTCCATCAGCCTTGATACTTTCAGCCTCCAGGGCATGACGATCTGAAAGTTTCAACCAAGCCCGGGTGTCAGATTCTGTAAAATGGGTATTGTATCCGGTAATATCTATGGCAACAGCATCACCGTTTTGAGCACGTGAAGGATGTACACCCGTGATTCCGGGTCCGAGGGGAATCAGTAGTCCCGCCACAAAAGAATAAAGGACCAGGACTACGCCCAAAAGTTTCCACCAAATCTGCTTTACCATATCATCAGAATGAATATCACTACCGGACACCAATAGTACAAAATTCCAACCTGGCATGAGGCATTGGATTCATGAGTATTCTGGTGGTTTCTAGGTTGTTTCTGATTGTTTCTGATTGTTTCTGGTGGTTTCTGATTGTTTCTGGTTGTTTTCGTCCAGTGGCTCCGGTATGCTGTTCAATTTGTCATAAAAAATCTCTCAACATCTCATCGTCTCAACTTCTCAACCAAGCAGAGCCACAGCAGGCTGCAAGGTATTGGATTTGTGCTCCCTCACCACCCCCTGGCCCCACGCAGTAGCGTGGCAAGCTCCGCCAGCGGAGGAAATAGATGTAATTGACTAGTTGTCAGCGAGTTAATTAATCTTGGATTCAAAATTAGTGCCTGACCTTGCTCTTTTTCAACCGTGGTTTGGCAGTTGTTTGACGGTGGTTTGGCGTGGTTCAACCGCCACTGGAGACTTCAACCTTTTGCAAGCCCCGCGATCTCTGCTGCCTGCTGGCTGAAGACTGAAAACTGCTGGCTGAAGACTGAGAACTGCTGGCTGAAGACTGCCTACTGAGATCACTCCCTCCACAAGTAAGGAAAAAGCAGGTACAGCAAAGCGAGGATGAGCAGGTCTACGGCAAGAAGCATGGTAAAATCGGACTTGGCCATAGCCCAGGTCAAAGGCCCCAGTGATTTAATGGATAACCTTACCAATGGTAGAAGTAAAGGTATTATGACCGGGAGACTCAAAACCATCATCATGGTATTCGCATTGCGGGCATGGCCGGCTATCGCAGATACGAAAGTGAAGTTACCGGCAATGCCCACTACTCCACACAGTACACCAAGGAAAAAATAACCTGTGGACACAATCGGAAAACGGGTCACCACACTAAACAGTGCCAGGCTGATCAAAGTGATCACTAATAACACCAGTATGTTGTAGGCCAACTTGGAAGACACTACGCTGATGGGGTCAGTCAAAGTGTAATAATAAATCCGTCGATCGGCATTTTCCTGAACAAAGGACTTTAAAACAGCATTGACTGCCGCAAACAGCACAACTATCCAAAATAGAGTGACCCAGGCTCTTCCTTCAACTTCACCAAAAGCCAGATACACAATAAAGATGGCGGATAGGACGTAAAGGAAAATACCTCCCACGCCAAACTTTTGCCGCAGATCAAGCCTGACGTCCTTATTAAAAAGATGATAAATCTGTGATAGCATATGGGTAGTGTATCCCAAACAAAGATAGAACTTATGAAATGTAGAATCGCAATGTAATCAAATCCATCACATTGTAATTATTTCCTATATTTATTTATCAGATTATAAGTCATTTAACGTATATTTGAATTCTATATTCGGCTACTATGATAGGTCTACTGATAAGCACCCTGCTCTCTGTTCTTTCTCCACCATCTGAGAATTTCATGTACCATCACCGTGTGAAAGCTAAATCGGGTGATGGTGTTTTGACCCTTTTGTCCCGCTATCACCTGGCAGACCAGCCATGCAATGTAGAAGCATTCTGCCAGTTGAATGGTCTTTCTGAAGATCCGGTGTTGTACGCTGGCAAGAAGTATATCCTGCCCGTGCTCATATACCGGTACAACGGTACCAGTATTCGATCGACCATTAAGAATGACAACTATGAAAAAGCGGTCAGAATACAGTTGTACAATGAGAAAATCTTAGCTAACAACTTGCGTAAAACTCATTATACGGACAGCAAAATATTATGGGTACCACACCATGAATTGCATTGTGCAGAAGAACCTACGGAAAGCTCAGTGGCTGTCCACCATAAAGCCAAAACCTATAATATGCCTGTGCTGGGTCCTGACAATGCCCGAGTCACAGTGGAATCTGACATACTCGAAGGTCAGGTGTTTTACCTGGTGACGGGTCATGGCGGGCCCGACCCAGGAGCAGTGGGATCCAGGGGTGACGTCTCACTTTGTGAGGATGAGTATGCCTATGATGTGGTACTCCGTTTATATAAATTACTGCTGGAAC
>JAUILF010000018.1 GCA_030433135.1 Bacteroidia bacterium
CTATTTCTAATGCAGATCTATACCTACAAAACAATAGTGCTGGGAATCTTAATGTACTCAACGGTGAAGGATTTCTGGGAATAAGATATAATCTGCCGGAGGGTGATATTCATCTTCTTCAATCAGATGGACTAATGAGTGGAACAGGTGGAATGCTATTCGAGGCAAATAACAAGGTCTGGAAAATCTATAACAGTTTCTCGCATTTTTCTTTCGCAGAGGAGGGGACGAGAAGAGCATATGTTGAAGCTGGAACGGGAGATTGGACCCAACCATCTGACAGAAGTGTTAAAGAGGATTTATTGCCGATTGGAAAAGTACTGGAGAAAGTGCTGGAATTAAAACCTCTGAGTTACCGTTACATTGGTCTGGGTTCAAAGAATAGAAATAACCGAACCAACAATAGGTCTCTAGGGTTTATTGCACAGGATGTAGCAAAGAACTTCCCTGAAATCGTTCGTTTTTCGGAGGATGGACAAATGGCTCTGGCTTACAAAGATTTTGGAGTTATCAGTATTAGAGCGATACAAGAACAACAACGGATCATAGACAAACAACAAGAATTAATTGAGGATCTGGAAGCTCGTGTCCAATCGTTGGAGAAGGCTCTGGCAAATATCAACTAGATAAACCACCATTATGGTAGAACAAGGCCCCTAGAAGTTGCAAACTTTCCATTCCTTTAATCCTGTTTTATGCCATTATCAGCGATGAAACATTATTACCTATTATTGTGGTAAAGTAACCATACATTATGAATCGAAGGAAAATGTTGATTCACACCGCTTGCCTAACAGGTCTTTATCCGCTCAGTGGTTTTGTCCCAGTGACACCATACCGCAGGCTGAAAAACATCGGATTGCAGCTCTCCACCATAACTGCCACATTGGTACAAGATTTTCCCGGCACCCTGGAGAAAGTCTCAGCAATAGGATATGACCAGGTGGAGTTTTCAGCTCTGGGTTTGCTGGGCCGGGATCCTCAGGAAGTGAAGGACCTACTGGACAAGAACAACCTGATGGCCCCCGTGGGACGCGTATCTTTCGATGTGCCTCCTGACTTCATGGCCATGCCAAGAGAAGATCAGATTAAAATCTTTGGCAACCAGGGCAGTATGGATAGCCTGAAATCACGAATTGAAAGGTCAATCAATGAATGCAAAGTGCTGGGACAGAATCTGCTCATTATTCCTGCCATCATGCCTCATGCATTTTCAGATATGGACCAGGTTAAAGGCATGATCACCATGCTCAGTGAAATGGCTGCCAAATGCCAGGATGAGGGAATTACGCTGGGATATCACAACCATAACTGGGAGTTTAATGAGATCGATGGTACCATCCCTTACTTCCTCATGCTGGAGAGTTTGCCTCCCGACATTTTCACCTTTCAGTTAGACACCTATTGGGTAAGAAAAGCCGATTATTCTCTTGACGAAATTCTGGATAAGTATTCAGGTCGATTCATCACTTGCCATCTCAAGGACATCAACACAGCAGGAGACTTTGAAGATGTGGGTCATGGCGATATTGATTTTCCCTCTTTTTTGAAAAAAGCTACCGGACAGGGAGCCAAATATTTCTTCGTGGAACGCGATACCTCACCTGACCCCATAGCATCCATCGAACGATCCTTTAATTATCTCAAAGACCTTCAATATTAGAATGGAAGCTATTGACGATCGATATTGCTACCGGTGTTTGCAGTAGGTCAGATTCAGTGCAGAACAAGTACAAAATTGTACAGCCTTCCAAATTATCCTCCTATTTTGCTTGTTGTTGTGATGCATACTAAACCGACATATTTGTTCACATGAAAGTAGACCTTATCAAATCCCTGTTATCTTCTTTTACAGAGTACCTCACCGATGATTTTGATCGAGATAACCTATTCAAATGGGAGTGCCTGCAACATTTTCAGGAGAACTGGGATTTGTCATCCACTGACTTACCCGGGATGTTTGATCGCTCATTGAGCAGTACAGTTTCAGGAAGGCTCTGGGGTGGAAGCAAGCACTCTGCCAAGTCCATAATGTTGAAATTCTGGCAACATAATCCAGACTACACATCGGCTGCCTTTCGGGACCTTTTCGACAATAGCAAAGATGTGCAGATGAGAATTCAGCGATTTCTTACTCACTGCGATGAGCTTCTGGATCATCTGCCGCAACACCTGAAGAAGGAGAACACGCATTATCACAATGACTTCATGGCATCCTTGTATCTCTCCTTCCGCTATCCGGAAAAGTACTGCCTTTATGAATATCCGGCATTTATTGCCACTGCCAGACACATTGGGGTAAAGCCTCTTCCGGAAGCATTTAACATAGATCGCTTTTTCAAGATCAGTTCCATTCTGTCCACCTTCATTTGGAAAAACGAAACACTCATGGACACCTACAGAAAGATGATTGCTGACACTCAGTATTACCAGCACCCAACTCAGTTACTGACCTACGAGCTGTATCATTTTACGAGAAAATCTATTCAGGTCGCAAATCCCTAGCAGACCCTTGGCAATCACATTCCCGTAGAATATACTTGCCGCTTAACAATGAAATAATACCTGCAAACACTTTATTCTGCAATGAATCCACGATCTTTCGCCCGTTGCATGAATTTTTGGTACTATGGCATTGTTTTTGAGCTTGGTATACCGGAAAGGACTCCTTAAGGGAGAACCGGATCTCAACACATAGTTCCCCCGATTCACAACAAAACTATGGTGTATGAGAGTGAAACTTACCTTAACTCTTCTATTTTCTATAATCTCAACCTATCTGATGATGGCACAGCATTGGGGTAGTCATACTTCATGCTGGGAACTGGCCATCGAAAAGAATGCCGTCGAGGTGTATGTACATCGCTCCACGGAATCAGGAGTACGAGGATTTAAAGCGGTCACTACTATAGGCTTACCGCTCGACAGTATCGAGGTTATCTTTGATGATATCGAATCCTACGCGGATTGGCAGGTAAATGTCAAGGACGCAAAAATCATGCATGAGGTTTCAGACATGATGTATCATTTCAATACACGTACCAGCCTCCCCTGGCCATCCAAAAACCAGGACCTGATGTGGCGGGCTGAAAAGGACTGGGATGAAATCGATGGCAGTTTGGTGTACAACCAGGTTTGTTCCAACAACACCATGCCAGAGAAAATCCGGAAGAGTTCGGTTGTCCAGGCCTTTGCCAGCTGGAGATTGACACCCATGAGTGAACATGAAGTAAAAATCACCTACTATCTCACAGTGGATAAAAGGGGAAAGATACCCGGATGGGTCATCAATTTCTTGAATCCCGACAGTCCATATGAAACCTTGCACAATCTCCAGGCTATGTCGATGACCGATACGGATGAAATGGCGCTGGAGTAAGTGGTAATTAGGGTTTAGTACCTTATCAATCAAATTGTCTATTTCCGGCAGAAATTGATTTTGCTTCCATCTTCCCCTTTGTGCTTTAACTTTTTGAGTACAACGTTTTGGCCTGGCGACGGTTTTCAGCTCAACCGTTGCTGCTTTCCTGACATGAGGCCCACTGCCGTGGTGGCGTTCTTTGGCATTGCCCCAAAGAACCAAAAGTCTAGTCAACTCCGAAGGCGGCGGGAAGGCTCTTGTTTTCTCTGAATATATTGATCAATAGGCGCGTCTCTTGAGGGTCTGGGTGGATCGCTTGTATAACCGCTGGATCCATTTGGAGTCAAAGGTCGTTGAAATGCACTTTATCCTCAATTATGTTTCTCTAAATCATATTAGGCTATCATCCTATTTCTCCAAATGTATAAGGCTACACTTATCTTGAAAAGTAGGTTGTACATGTACGATTACTTTTATCTTCTTCTCATCATCTTGAAAGTTACAAGCGATCTTGATGGCCACTGGAAGTTGACGTCATTTTGCAAATGCAATAGCCAACTTTATGGCTTTGATCAACTGTAGGATACATCCTCTTGATGCATCTGGGCAATTCGATTTACTGCATGGCACCTTTTTGGTTCTGGCTCGTCCAGGTTAAAGTTTAGGGTTTAAGTTTTAAGGTTGAGGTTGTTTCTGAAGCTACCCAATCAGTAATTTTTTGTAACAACACGCGGGCCTGTTCTTCATCGTAATCTCTGGGGTCGTCACCCAGTACTCCAAACAGAACATTGTCAGGATCTCTTCGATGGTCACCCCAGCTATCTCCTCTGGGGTCGTTTGCCGGGTGAGTTTCCTGAGGAGGTAAATTGTCCAGCCAAACCAGGTCAGGTTCAAGCTGTTTGAGCAAGGAGGTTTCAAAAATCGCCCCATGATCACCACGCATCTCCACAGTGGGACACTGTGAGATCGACAAATACAACAACTGCAGCGAATGCTTTTCTTCTTTCCAACTTTTGGACAGAGCCTCAAGTGCAGCGAGTTGACGGCGCCCGAAATGACCGGTGAAAACGACCGCTACTTTTACGCCAAATGCTTCCAGCCGGTTTAAGGTGTCTCGAATAATTTGTTCGAAGGTTTCTTCCTTTTCCAAAAGAATGGTCCATGGATGATGTCCGATGCTCCCGGTCATACCATAGTAAAGTGGCGGCATCACCAGACCTCCCACCCTATCCGCGACACGCAGACAAATGGAATGTGAGGTCATGCTATCGAGTCCAATAGGAAGGTGCAGACCATGCCATTCGATGGCTCCTAACGGCATATAGATGACTGGTTGCTCTTTCATTGCTGCGTATATCCGGTTCGGACCCAGTCGTTCGATCTGCAGATTCTTGTAATCTGACATAGTTTTACTTTTCCGGTTTATTATAACTTGCACAAAAGATAAAGATGAGGATTCATTTCACTTCAATGCTGGTAATACTAGAGATCTAGTCCGACCGTAAGTTGACTAAGGCAGTGGTGACAGATTTCGCAACTACCTGGTCAATAGTGTAGACGGCCAGGCTTCTACGGTCGCGTGTACCTCGAAAATACCCAGGGCTACTGATTCTCGATCAGAGAGATCAAACGATCCACTGCTTCTCGGACGAAGGCCGGATCCTCAGCGGTCAAATCTTTCTCTACAACTTCAATATTGTCGGGCAGCCCTTCTTTCAGCCTTTTGAAAAAAGCCTCATCAGAGCCCTTGTCCTCAAGTTTGGCACCAGGGTAGGAATACCTTCCGACTCCCTTTCGGGGAATCATAAAGTAGGCTTTTGAAGTAGTATACTGCAGCCGGTTACAAATTTCATCGGCCACTTTGCGAATCTCCTCCACATTCAGCCGGGGTACAAATACCACCGGGCTATGAAATACATACTTGTGCTCCTCATATTCTCCCGGTACTTTATTGGGACTGACCAGGATACCGAGGTGTTCTGCACCACCTGGACACAAAACCTGAGGCAGACCCAGTTTACCTGCCACAGTCAGTCGTTCAGGACCACCCGAACGAAGCACACCGAATACATCATCAGCAATTTCACCCATCGCGTAGTCAAACACCGCTCCAATAATGCCTTCCTTCATCATTTGCTCCATGGCTCTGCCTCCCGATCCGACGGCATGAAAGACAATGACTTCATACCCCGCTTCCTCAAAATACTTCAGGGCCTGAATCGATCCGTTCGTCAGTACTCCCAGATTTGTCATTCCTATCAAAGGCTTGTCTCCCTTTTGCATTTCAAAAATCGACTCGGATTCAGCCATTCCGCAAGCAGCAGCTGCTGCATTGGCCAGTACCTTCCGCGTAAAGGGGTTGAGTTTAAGGATATCACTTACCGAAAACATCATGGTGATATCCTTGATCCCGACAAAATTGGAAGTATCTCCGGAAGCTACTGTTGACACCATAATTTTGGGAAAGCCATAGGGCAAGGCCTGCATGATATCACAACAACTGGATGTACCCTGCGTACCACCGAGTCCTAAAACTGCATGGACCTCATCGCTTTTGATCTTTTCCTGAAGGATCTTCTGACTGCCCGCAACCATTACCGGACCAGCCTCTTCTCTGGTTGGGTTTTGCAATAATTCATCAAGTGACTTACCACCAGCAGCAGCAATCTCTGAACGGGATACATCGGCCTCAATGCCAGGTGTTCCTACAACACCAATATCCATCAGGAGGGCTTTGTGACCTCGCGCTTCTACTTGTTCTCGGAGATAGCCTGCCTCCTGATCCTTGGTGTCCAGGGTAACTAACAGGGCTATTGTCTTTTGGGAACCACTACTCATTTCTCAGGAAATCTTAGATCAGCAAATTCTTTCGCGGTTTCATATACTGCTTTCTCAATGGGAATCCGTTCGGTTGAAGATCCAGTCCAAATTCCATCGCAGGATGTGTTATCCAGGATATATTGAGCATCAACCGGATTCTCCAGGGCGGCACCGTGTGCGATCAACATGACATCCGGCTTGATCTTTCTCAACTCGGCATATACTTCCTCTGATCTGGCCGCGGTTTGCTCAATAGTCTCTCCGCTGTCATAACCTCGCAGTCCACCCTTGGTGGTACCCGCATGAAAGCAGAATATATCCGGTTCAGACTCGGTCACCATGCGCAGGCTGTCTTCTTCGTCAAAAGCCAGCCCGACAGAGACCATGTCCATTTCTTTTGCCAACTTCAGTAGTTCAATCTCGTTGTCGAAAGTGATACCGCTCTTGGTCAATACCCGGTAAATCTCACTATCCTTATCCACATAACTTATGGAAGGACCTATGTTGGATACAGAGAACACCCCAATGTTTTTCAAATCCTGCAGCACACATCTCATATCCTTGAGGGGGTCGTTGGCATTCAAGCAAGCACAAATAAACGAATCACCTTTGATGGCAGGCATAATATCTTCACGGGTGTAGTCAATAGTCTGTTTGTTCGAATCCAAAATGGGCCACATCATCGACATCGTTCCCATTCCGTTGGCTCTTAACCGGGCTCCCGAAAATGTATTGATACAATCTGCTCCGGCTTTTTCCAGCAAACTGGCCACCAGACCACTACCAGCGCTGGCAATGAAAATGGGAATCTTCTTATCAACCTTGGATTTGAGCTTAGCCATTATTTCCTGGCGGGATGTTCTTGGTACGATCATTTATTATCAATTTCTAAATTTCAATCTCAAAGGGAGGGGAAATTAGTTAAAAAGTTCCGAATTGACGAACGTGGACATAATTGATAAAGCATCCATTCCTCGCATTTCAGATATGGTTCGTCAGTATCAGGCAAACCGGCTAAGGACCCGGATTTTTCTGCAGAGAAGACCTAAAACCGTTATCTTTAAGACAATCTAAACCAGCGTATTAGATTCCTGAATTGAAACATCTAGCAAAACATTCCCTGATCCTGATCGGTTGCCTGACATTCCTAACAGGTATCATGCCGCTCTGGGCACAGAGACCTACCGTAGAGGATTTCACTATGAGTGGGGACACCTATCTCACTGAAGACGAATGTTTCAGACTCACAGATGAACTCGACTATTCATCCGGATCTATTTGGTATCGACAGCCCATTAGCCTGGCAGAACCCTTTTCGATCAGGCTGTCCATCATGGCCGGATGCCAGGATGATGTGGGAGCAGATGGGATGGTGTTTGCATTTACCTCGAGGGCCAACAGGGTGGGGTTCCGTGGGGAAGGTATAGGGTACTCCGGACTGGCTCCATCTGTCGGAATTGAACTTGATACCTGGTTGAATGAGCACCTTCGTGATCCGATAGAAGACCACATTGCTATCATGGTTAATGGACGGGTTGGTCACTGGAACGACCTGGCAGGACCGGTAAAGATTCCCAATATTGAAGATTGTCAACGACATGGCTTCTATGTCAACTGGGCCCCGGACAAGCAAAAGCTCAGCATCGAAATCGACGGTGAAGAAGTGATTTCGGCAACCTTTGACCTGGTCAACAAGATATTTGGTGGCAACCCGCTGGTATACTGGGGGGTAACAGCGGCGACGGGACGGTATAACAACATGCATGAGGTGTGCTTCGATCGCATAGCTTATTTTCGGGAGGCTGCCAAACCACAAAAGTCGACATACGGGGAAGAGTGAGTTGAACCAATATGAGGGTTATGAAACTCAGACCCGGACTATTCAGGAACTTTCTTAAGCACCATTGTCAACCCGTCCGACATTCTTAAAATCCATATATTCGGGTCCTGATTTATAGACCATTCATGAGACCTGCCTTATGCCTGGATTCATGATTATTTGACAACCATTAAAAGATATAAACCAACACCATGCTAAATAGATGGAATGACCAGGAAGCCTCAAAACTGGAAGGAGACCTACTAAAACTACGCGTATACACATCTCGACTTCAAGGACAAGATCCTGATCTCGTATTACATGGGGGAGGTAACACCTCGGTAAAGATTAAGGAAACCAATGTGTTTGGTGAAGAAGAAGAAATCCTATATGTAAAGGGAAGTGGCTGGGATCTGGCTACCATCGAAACAGCCGGATTCGCTCCAGTTAAACTGAGCCGCCTGCTGCAGATGGCCGACCTCGATGAACTTACCGATCTGGATATGGTAAAGTACCAAAGAACTGCCATGACCAATCCTTCAGCACCAAATCCGTCTGTTGAAGCCATTTTGCACGCCATCATTCCATTTACATTTGTGGATCATACACATGCTGATGCTGTGGTGACCATCAGCAACACGCCGGGAGGAGAAGAAAGGATCAGAGAGATCTATGGGAAACATATGCTCATTGTTCCATACGTCATGCCGGGCTTTATTCTCGCAAAAGAAATATACAACCTCACCAGGGACTTTGACTGGAACAAGGTGGAAGGTATGATCCTGCTCAATCATGGAATTTTTACTTTCCACGATGATCCCAAAGTTAGTTATGACCGAATGATCAGTAATGTGAGCCTGGCAGAATCCTACCTGGCCAGTAAGGGAATTGAAGCCCTATCAGAAGAAGAGGGTGCAAATGCCAACCTGGAGCAATTGGCCCGGTTTAGAAAACACGTGAGTGAAGCCATGAAAAAGCCGACCCTCTGCCGACTAAACCAGGATCAGCAAGCTGTGGCTTTTTCAAACCTGGATGAAGTGGATTCGATCATAGAACGGGGACCGCTCACTCCGGATCACATCATCCGAACCAAGAGAACTCCAATCATGTTGGGGAAGGACCCCGAAGCTCGTTTAAGTCGCTATATTCAGTCCTACCAGAACTACTTTGAAAAAAATACTCCCGGAGACCTCACGCAGCTTGACCCGGCACCGCGCTGGGGTGTTTGGCCAGGTGTCGGGACGGTATCTATCGGACCAACGGTTAAGCACGTTAGGATTATTGAGGACATCACTGCTCATACCATGAAGTCAATCCACCAGGCAGAACAGTTGGGTGGCTGGGTAGCACTACCCGAAAAAGATCTTTTTGAAATGGAGTACTGGAGCCTCGAGCAGGAAAAATTGAAGAAGGGGGGCAAACCTCCGGCTATGCAAGGCAAAGTAGCTTTGGTCACCGGGGCTGCCAGTGGTATTGGAAAAGCCTGTGTCGATGAATTATTATCGCAAGGCGCGGTCGTTACCGCCCTGGACATTAGTGCCGATATCACTTCCGTTTTTGATACCGGCCAGGTATTACCACTGGTTTGTGACGTGACCAGTGAGGAGCAAATGAAAGATGCCATAGAGAAAACGATCATTCATTTTGGAGGTCTGGACATGCTCATAACCAATGCAGGTATATTCCCTAAAAGCCTGTACATCAAAGATATGAGCGATTCTACCTGGAGTAAAAGTCTAGATATTAACCTGACCAGTCATCAACGTTTGTTCCAGTTAGCCAAACCATACCTTGATGAAGGTATTGATCCGGCTATAGTAATTATGGGATCAAAAAATGTACCGGCACCGGGACCAGGAGCAAGTGCCTATTCAGTGGCCAAAGCTGGTTTGACGCAATTGGGAAGAGTTGCGGCTATGGAGTTTGGAGGAGATGGTATCAGGGTCAATATATTACATCCTAATGCCGTCTACGATACCGCGATCTGGACGGATGAAGTACTTCAGGCCAGGGCTGATCACTACGGTCTGACCGTAGAGGAGTATAAGACCAACAACATTCTCAAAACGGAGGTAACTTCCGTCGATGTAGCCCGGATGGCCGTAGCCATGCTCGGACCCGTCTTTTCTAAAACGACCGGCGCACAAGTTCCGATCGACGGTGGAAATGAACGAATCATTTAGTTATTTTTAGAAGGACCTTATAACACGCTTAAAAGGATATGAAAGAGTGAACGCTAACGCATCCAAAGGAATACTGTGGCCAGTGTGTCTGCTGGGTATTGTTTTGCTTATGGTATCCTCATGCGGCAATCCTGATCAGGCCCAGGTTCTTCCACAAAAGGTTGACTTCAATTATCATATCAAACCGATACTTTCTGATCGTTGTTTTGCCTGTCACGGACCTGATGAAAACACCCGGGAAGCCGAATTAGCGCTACACACGCAGGAGGGTTTGTTCAACTTGCTGGATAGTGCCGAAAGTCTTTATGTGGTACGTCCCGGAGATCCGGATCACAGCGCTTTATTCCAGCGTATCATCTCTCATGATCCTGACTTTCAGATGCCTCCACCGGCTGCTAATCTGAGTGTATCTGAGTATGAAATCGATCTTATCGCCAGGTGGATTGATCAGGGTGCAGAATGGAAGAAACACTGGTCCTTTATCCCACCGGGTGATGTATCTGTTCCAGATATCGCCAAGAAGGATTTCGTAATCAATGAGATAGATCAATTTGTTTTACAAAAACAACGTGAGCATAAACTCAGACCATCAGAGACCGAATTGCCAGAGAAGTTGCTACGACGCGTCTACTTCGATTTGATTGGTTTGCCACCTCCCGTTGAAATATTGGAGTCTTTTACTCAAAATCCCAGTGATTCAGCGTACGAAGCCGTGGTGGACCAACTCCTCGAAAACCCCAAATATGGTGAAAGGATGGCATCAGTCTGGCTCGATGTGGCCAGATATGCTGATTCTCACGGCTACCAGGACGATCGGCCCCGCACGGTGTGGCCATGGCGCGACTGGGTCATAGATGCCTTTAACGAAAATCTGTCTTATCGCGACTTTGCCACCTGGCAGATCGCAGGAGATTTACTTCCCGATGCCCAATATCGACAGAAACTGGCTACTACATTCAACCGAAATCATGCCATCACCCAGGAGGGCGGTGTCATCAATGAAGAATACCTCACAGAATACGCGGCAGACAGGGTTCAGACCTTTTCAACGGCATTTCTCGGTCTGACAATGCAATGTGCCCGGTGTCATGACCACAAGTATGACCCCCTTTCGCAGGAAGAGTACTATGAAATGCTGGGATTTTTCAACAATGTGAAAGACGAAAGGGGACAAATCAGCTACTTCGACCTGGCACCGAAACCCAATCTGATCCTGCAGGACAGTGGATACATACGGGATATGCAAGCTGTCAGAGAATATATAGATCAGCTGGATAACGAGGTTGCCGGGCTTCCTGATACCGAGAGGGAATATTTTGAAAGTTGGAAATCAAAGCCACCACCATACGATCCGGGAGTTATTCAACCATATCTACTGGTGGATGCAGATCTGAATGACACAATCGGATGGACCTTCCATAATAAGGTGCAAAGGGATCATCCCGGAAAAGTCAATGTCAACCTCCCTCCTACTATCGAAAGACCTGAGCGCCATACAGACAGTCATGGTATCCGTTCGCTGTCGTTTAACGGAAAGAATTTCCTCACCTTCGGAGAGCTGGGAGATTTCGAATACTACGATGACTTTACCCTGGGAGCCCGGATCATGCATACCGGACAACATCAAAAAACAGCGACTTTCCTGAGCCGTAGAAATGGAGAGCAAAAAAGGCAGGGATATGACCTTAGTATCAACCCTTCCAATCAGGTCACTTTTCGCCTGATCCATAATATGAATGACGAATACATTCAGGTGACCACCACTACCCGAATTCCCGGAGGAGTGTGGAAAACAGTGTATGCCTCATATGATGGCTCCGGGAAGGCATCTGGTATTACCATTTTCTTTGATGGCAACCCACAGCCAGCTTATATCCAGCAGGATAGTCTTCATGAAAAAAGCATCCTTAATGGCAACGATTTCATCATTGGAAATTGGAATCACCGTGCCCGGGAATTGTCAGAATTATATGGATTCAAAGGAGGATATACAGATGATGTTAAGCTTTATGACAAGCAACTAAGTACACTGGATATCAAACACTTATCCGACACAAACACGCAGCCTTCATTCAGTGATTCTGAATGGATGGACCATTATTTAAAACATTATTCGATTGTAGCCGGAGACTTGAAGAACAAGCTGGACAGTCTCAGGTCCATAGACCGATCCATACCCAACATTCCAATCATGGAAGAGCGGGACACCATCAATCAAACCTATTTGTTAGCTCGGGGACAATATGATGCGTATGTCAGGCCTGTTTCACGGGATGTGCCCGTTGCCATCATGGAATTGGAAGACGCAGACTCCATCAACAGACTGGACCTGGCAAACTGGTTATTCTCGGATAAACATCCTCTTACATCAAGAGTAATGATTAACCGGTTATGGCAGCTTTACTTTGGCCAGGGTCTGGTCAGCACCCCGGAGGACTTCGGTAACCAGGGTAACTTACCGAGCCACCCCGAACTCCTGGACTGGCTATCTGTCCGGTATAGAGAATCTGGCTGGGACACCAAAGCAATGCTGAAGTTGATCGTTATGTCAGGTACCTACAGGCAATCCTCCCGGATCACGGAAGCAAAGAGAAGAAAAGACCCTGACAATATCTACCTCGCTCGCGGACCCCGCAAAACCCTGACTGCGGAAATGATCAGGGACCAGGCACTATATACCAGTGGTCTACTTTATGAAAAGATAGGCGGCAAATGGGTCAAACCCTACCAGCCTGCGGGTATATGGAAGGAAATGGCCAACCAGATAGGAGAAAACAAATACCGGCAAAGTAAGGGAAGGGATCTGTACAGGCGAAGTCTGTATACCTACTGGAAAAGGACCATTCCTCCCCCGACCATGCTTACTTTTGATGCACCTGAAAGGACTGTTTGTACCGTTAAGAGACAGGAAACCAGCACACCATTGCAGGCACTCATCCTGCTCAATGATCCTATTTACCTCGAAGCTTCCAGAGTCCTGGCACATTCCTATCTCTCAAATAATTCGGAAAATTCAATTGAGGATATCCTTCCCACGGCATGGAAAAAGATCACATCAAGGAGCCCTAAGCAAATCGAAGTTGAAAAACTATATGCATATTTTTTGGAAATGGAAGATCACTACAGTGAAAATACACTCCAGGCTGAGGAGCTTCTCAACGTAGGGGAAAGTCAGCTAAAACCTGTCGGTGCTACTGCAAAATGGGCTGCCCTAACCACAGCGATCAGTACTATTTATAATCTTGATGAGTCAAAACATAACTGATGCCACCTGTTGAAGCAAATAAAACATTCGTAGAACACTGTTGTCAGCTTAATCGACGGCATTTTCTATCCAAATTGAGTCTGGGACTGGGTAGTATGGCCCTGGGATCACTATTGGGATGTGGAAGCAAAGCACAGACACCCGGTTTGACCATGGGTAAAGGCCTACTTGACAGTCCTCATTTTGCTCCCAAAGCTAAACGCATCATCTATCTTTTTCAAAGTGGCGGACCTTCGCAACTGGACCTGTTTGATTACAAGCCAACGCTTGCCAAAATGCACGGTGAAGAACTTCCGGCATCGGTGAGGATGGGACAACGTCTTACCGGTATGACTTCCGGGCAGTCGAGCCTGCCTCTGGCATCTTCGTTCTTTAACTTTAGTCAGCACGGACAGAGTGGAGCATGGGTCAGTGAACTGATGCCGAAAACAGCAGAGATTGTGGATGATCTTTGTTTTATCAAGAGCATGCACACCGAAGCCATCAATCACGATCCAGCTATCACCTTCTTTCAGACCGGGTCCCAGCAGGCGGGTCGACCCAGCATTGGGTCCTGGCTGAGTTATGGCCTGGGTTCATCGAATGAAAATCTTCCCAACTTCGTCGTGCTGCTGTCACGTGGTGCCCAACGGCCGCAACCTATCTATTCAAGGCTTTGGGGCAATGGATTTCTGGCTTCTCTACACCAGGGAGTTCAGTTTCGTTCTGGCAAGGACCCCGTACTGTACTTGCAGAATCCTGAAGGACTGGATCGTCAGGGGCGTCGGAAGATGCTGGATCACCTGGAAACACTCAACCGGGAATATCAACATGAATTTGGAGATCCTGAGATCAGTTCTAGAATAGCCCAGTATGAAATGGCCTACCGTATGCAGGCCTCTGTTCCTGATGCCATGGATTTGCACGATGAACCGGATGAGGTATTTGAAATGTATGGAGAGGATGCCCGTCGTCCTGGGAGCTACGCTGCCAATTGTCTCCTGGCCAGAAGACTGGCCGAAAGAGATGTAAAGTTCATTCAACTTTATCATCTGGGATGGGATCAGCATACCGACCTACCCAGAGAACTTTCATCCCAGTGCAGAGACACGGACCAGGCTTCAGCCGCCCTGATCACCGATCTTAAGCGCAGGGGCATGCTCGAGGACACGTTGGTTATCTGGGGAGGTGAGTTTGGCAGAACCAATTATTCGCAGGGTAAGCTTACGGCAGATAACTATGGGAGGGATCACCACCCTCGTTGCTTTACCATCTGGATGGCAGGAGCCGGTGTTAAACCAGGAACAAGCTTCGGTACGACAGATGAATTTGGCTACAACATTGTCGAAAATCCGGTACATGTTCACGACTTTCAGGCAACGTTACTTCACCTTGCCGGAATTGATCATGAAAAACTTACCTTCAAGCATCAGGGTCGTCGATACCGTCTGACAGATGTGCACGGCCATGTGGTCAATGACATACTAACTTAGCTTAACCATACTTACCTAAATGACTTATTTACAAAAAGATACAGGTTTTTACTCTACTGTTATTTTTCTTTTTTTGGGACTCCTGGCGTCTTGTTCATCAAGTCCTGAAACATCCAATGAAACTCAAGAAGAGGAGGCAGAAACCTTAAAAATTGTGTTTGTTACGGGTGATGAAGAATACCGTTCCGAAGAGTCCATGCCGATGCTGGCCCGGATCATACAGCGGGAACTCGATTGTGAAGTTGCTATCTGTTATTCACTGGATTCCGCAGGATATATTGACCCAAACAACATCAATGACATCAGTGGCCTTTCTGATCTGGAAGACGCGGATCTGATGGTGATGTTCACACGGTTCAGGGCGTTACCTGATGATCAGCTTCAGATGATCACTGATTATGCAGAGTCAGGCAGGCCGATGGTTGGTTTCCGGACGTCAACTCATGCCTTTCGATATGAGGATGACACTACTAAAGTCTTCTACAATGAACAGTGGCCCATCCAGGTTTTTGGTCAGAAGTGGATTACCCACCACGGGCATTTTGCCGATGGTCATGGTCACTTAACCTCGGTAAAAGTGCTACCTGAAAAATCCGGTCATCCCATTCTGCAAGGCGTCACTGATTTTGAAGCCTACAGTTGGTTGTACCATGTAGACGGTGGTGACTATACACTCTATGGCGATAGTGATCCTTTGCTCGAAGGCACTTCACTGCGATCCAATCACCAGGAAAATGACCGGCTCGATCAGTTTCCACTAACCAATCCGGTTGCCTGGACCAAAACCTATACTGGCGCATCGGGTGAAAGTGCCCGGGTATTCTTTACCACCCTGGGACATCCTTATGATTTTAAAGAAGAATCCATGCGCAAGCTGGCATTAAACGGTATGTACTGGGCTCTGGGGTTGGAAGAGGACATTCCCTCCGGAGGCGTCACCGCTGATATCCAGGGAGAGTACGACCCCAACAATTCCGGCTTTGGAGAAAAATTCAAGAAGAATCTGGAGCCGGTAATGATGGCTAATTAGCTGGTTGGCACATTGGCTAGTTGGCTAATTGGCTGGTTAGCTCTTGGCTAGTTAGCTCTTGGCTGGTTGGCTCTTGGCTGAGTGCCAATCAACATTTTTTTGCTTCCAATTGTCAGAGTCAAATTTTTCAGGTCGATCCCAAATGACCTTGTAGGCAAGGATTGAAATAGCACCAACGGTAATCAGAAGAAAAAGCGCTTTTGATCTCATCATGTTCCCAATTAAGAACTAGCTCGCTAAAAAGCTAAAAAGCCAACAGGCTAACTAGCTAACAGGCTAACAAGCCAACGAACTAACGCAAATCTTTCCAGGGTGCCTCATGAGCCACCTCTGTTACTTCATAGCCATCGGTACCGACAGCAGGTCCCAGAATGGCAAGTACTTTAGCCATATGATCGCCAACATTGAAGGAAGCATGGACTTTGTTCGCCGGGATAAAAACCGAATCACCCGGCCCCAGGATCTGTTTCTCCTCTCCTACCCACTGCTCTACAGCGCCTTCCAGCATATAGATCACTTCCTCTTGTTGTGGGTGTTTATGAAAGTTATGCCCCATCCCGGGCCTGAGCATGACCTCGATTGTTACTATATCTTTTGCCTGATTGACCTCAGGTCCACTGAGTGTCGCTGTGGACCCCCAATCCAGTTCATCCCTGGTCCTCGCGTTCTGAAATAAAAATGTCTTATCCATATTACAGTTATGATAGTCTAAGATTCGTAAATGTCTTGACTTGTTCGGTAATGGCAATTTCCGTAGGCAGACGCTCCATGCTACTGGCACCGTAAAAGCCAACCACACCCTTGCAGTTATCGAGGATGTAAGCTGCATCATCAGGCATGGCGATTGGCCCTCCGTGACAGAGCACTAGGATATCTTCGCGAATAGCTTTGGCAGCATCAACCATGTCTTGAATTTCTGGGACACAATCTTCCAGTGACTTGGCTGTCTTTGCTCCTATGGTACCCGATGTAGTAAGACCCATATGACAAACAATGATATCGGCACCCGCCCGGGTCATAGCTTCAGCATCTTCAACACTAAATACATAGGGAGTGGTAAGGAGATCCATATCATTCGCAATGCTGACCATCTCAACCTCCAGGTTATAACTCATTCCCGTCTCTTCCAGATTTGCCCGGAACACACCGTCTATGAGGCCAACCGTAGGGAAGTTCTGAATACCGGCAAACCCCTGGTCTTTCAACTGTCTGAGAAAGTTGGGTGTACTGATAAAAGGGTCAGTACCATTTACCCCGGCGAGAACCGGTGTATCTTTTACTACCGGGAGCACCTCCCTCCCCATTTCCACGACAATTTCATTGGCATTTCCATAGGCCAGCAGACCGGCTAACGAACCACGTCCGGCCATTCTATAACGGCCAGAGTTATAAATAACGATGAGATCGATACCTCCGGCTTCTTCACATTTTGCAGAAATCCCGGTACCGGCCCCTCCACCTACAATCGGTTTTCCTTCGCTTACCTTTTTTCTAAATGAATCTATTATTTGTGCTCGGTTCCAGGTCATAAAATCTTATTGAATGGTAGTATGATTGAACTCAAATTAAAGCAATTTCACGAAAACCTTTTGCAACCTCTGCTGCAAATGATGGATCGTTGATATCCAGAGGGAGCCGCACTATTTTTCTGTCGTCAGTTTGCACAACCAATTCCTCCAGGGAATCAAAGAGTGCCCGGTCAGCTTCAGGATCGTAAAAATACTGTCCTTCGGTACTCAATGACGAGACGCCCTTTTCCGGTATGTATAGTCTGACTGGTGCTGACACTCGATTGATCTTTTCCGCAATCCAGGATGCCATCAATTTGTTTTCATCAGGAGTTGTGCGCATCAGTGTCACCTGCGGATTATGTTCATACAACAGCCGGTACTTATATTTTTCAGGGATAGTCTCCTTAGCGCCGAAGTTGACCATATCCAGCGCTCCCAGAGAAAGCACATAAGGAATGTTTGCCTCGATAATGGCTTCCATCCGCTCTTCTCCAGCACTCATGACACCCCCCATATGTAAATCACAGATTTCTGTAGTAGTCATATCGAGCACGTAGGGCATCAACCCGGACGACACCAGTTTTTCCATGGAACGACCACCGGTACCGGTTGCGTGAAAAACCAGGCACTCATAGTCTTTTTCCAGAAGCTGTCGGAGTTCTGTAACACAAGGAGTAGTCACACCAAACATGGTCAACCCCAACACAGGCTTTTCCACGTCATATTTGGGCACCTGGTTATTGATCATTCCTGCCAACGCATGTGCAGCATTTGCCAGAATCACATTGGACACCTGGTTTATCCCTGCAACATCCGTCACCGAATACATCATGCAGATATCACTCGCGCCTACATAAGGGGCTACCTGTCCGGATGCCACTGTAGACACCATCACTTTAGGTATCCCAATGGGCAATTGTTGCATTCCGCTGCAGATGATGGCAGTTCCTCCCGAACCTCCCAGGCCAATCACTCCGGCAACATTTCCAGCAGTAGCCATGAATGCAGCCAGGGCATCGGTCATACAGCCAACTGCATCACCTCTACCATCATTGTTTTCCAGAAAATCGCTTCGTTCCGGATGCTTCTTTGCCACTTCTGATGCCGCAATATCTACCGGATGATCATGTTTCGTGGTAGAAACATCCAGAATTTTATGTGGCACCGCACACTGCTTCAGCCGATCAGATACAAATTTGATCTCTTGCCATTTGGTATCGCAAGTTCCAATAATAAATGTTTCAGCCATAACCTATAGCGTTTCAGCAATCACCGAGATGGTACCGTTCATTGTCCTCCAGTGACCGGGGAAAGTACAAACATAGATGTATTCTCCGGGCTCTGCAGGGACTTCCCATACCAGTTCCACCGTATCACCCGGATCTACCAAACCCGTAAACATGATGACGCCCTCGGCTTCCGGGACATACTCCCTGGTGGCGCCTTCCGGAGTCTGTGCCATCTCATCTGCGGCGGTCCCGATCACTTCCAGGCTTCCAGGCTCTCCCAGGATGAAGTTATGCTGCATACCATCATTGTTCGAAAAAACAAATCTGATTGTCTCGCCGGCTGTAACCGTTAGTTCCTCCAGGTCGTAGCGCATCTGATCCGGCACCGTACTGAGTTGTATCACCCTTCCTTCAACTCCAGAGTCAGCCAAACTATTGGTCACCCTGCTTGCTTCAGGTCCATAGTTTTTCAGAAAGAGATCCTCGATACTCATCCCTTCGGCAAAAACCGACCGGTTCGGAAAGAACTGTTCCTCCACTTTATATAACCATTGTCCCGACAAGTCCACATTTTCTGAACCCACTTCAAGAAACACCTCGTCCATCTGACCATACATACCTCCACGGCCACCCGAATCAGATATCCTTACCGCTAATACATTTTCACCGGCTTTCAGCAAACCTGCAGGTACTCTGTATACCCGTGTTCCATTCCAATCCCTTTCCGTAGCACCGATCAACTGCCCGTTTAAATAAGTCTCATCTGTATCATCAATCGGTCCCAGATGAAGCATCACCCGATTCCCCGTTAATCCATCCACAGAAAAAGTGGTTCGTGTCCATATAACACCATCAAAGTTTGTGAACAACGGAATGCCGGTCTCGTTCCACCGTGATGGAACCTTGATGGACTTCCAATCACTATCATCCAGATCTTCTCCCGACCAATCTACCTCGACTTGCTCATCCTGGTACCCTGCTGCTACTTTTTTTGCATTGGCGTTGTATAGTGCCCGGACATAGGCATCTTTATGTTGCACTGCCACTGCATAAACTGCCCTCGATAGCCATTCATCTTGCTGAACCATATTATCCTGACTGAGACGATACAGGAGTTCGCCCACTCCTGCCACGTTATTCAGATCACCCACCATGATAATCGATGCCAGCCTGGTGCCTGGATCCTCATCAGCAAACATCCTGTTGCGAAGCAGAAGTCTGTAATTGCTCTCAGTAGGAGCCAGAACCCGAACTGCATTCTTCCTGACCGCAGCCGATGGGTGTCTGAGTGCACCAGCCACTGCTTCTATTACATCCTGGTTTTCATCATTGATCAGATCCAGTCCATGCAAAGTCCACAAAGCATGGATAGCAGCCGTATTCAGACCAATTTCATCCACATCTGTATTGGCCAACATCGCCAGCAACTCATCTTTAACACTCAGATCTCCACTTTCGACCAGGAGCCTTTGAGCATGGAGGCGCCAGAGCATATTGGTATGTTTCAAGGCATCTATTCTGCCCTGCGTACTACTTAGATCGGGAGTAGCTCTGTTTTCCGCCTCTGTATGGACCAGCCGGTATATCCTGCCATGCTGACGGTCGCGCAGGGGGTTTACGTGGGCATTTCCGGGTCCATTTTCAAAGCCTTCAGGTGTAGGATTATGCTGAATGATAAAATTGTACCAGTCAATCACCCAAACCGCCCCGTCAGGCCCCACCTGGGCATGTACCGGTGAAACCCATTCATCACTACTGGCAAGCAGGTTCCATCCGTCCACCTCCCGGTATCCGGCTCCCTCGGGTTCGAGAATGGATCTGTGCAGCAGATGGCCTGTAGGTTCACAAACCAGGGCTATCCTGTTCCAATACTCCATAGGATAATTACGGGCCGTGTACAGATGATGTCCTGCAGCTGCCGTAAAACCCCCAAAAACATCGACCTGCCGAAAATTGGCGGTATTGGGATGAAAGGAATAATGTCCATCTATCTTCTTTACACTTTCGACTTTTAATCCTTCAACCCCTTTAAAAGTACGATCCGGGATTCCAAGAAAAGCGGAATGTGTATTGTTGGCCGTTGAAATAAACACGTCAAAGTCCTCCGAAAAACCCAAACCCCAGGTGTTGTTAGAGGTTGACCCCATAAACTCCAGTTTTTCACCATCAGGGGTAAATCTATAGGCACCTTGCCTGAACTCAAAGGATTCATCTCCGACCTTTCCTTCAAATCCCGAATAGCCCAGCACACCCCATATCCGGTTATCAAATCCGTATTGCAAATTTGAGGGTCCTGCATGAGTGTCAAAAGTTCCCCACCCCTCTATGATCACTTCCGTAATATCTGCCCGGTCATCACCGGTAGTGTCCTTGAGAAAAAGAAAGTAAGGTGCTTGCGAAACGATGACACCTCCGTTTGCAAACAAAAGACTCGTGGGTACACTGAGGCTGTCGGCAAAAACCGTGAACTTGTCAGCTTTTCCATCTCCATCGGTATCTTCCAAAATCTTGATCCGATCCGATCCAATGCCATAGTCACTTTTGATCTCATTGGGGTAATCCTTGGTTTCAAGAATCCACAAACGTCCTCGCTCATCCCAAGCCATACTGATAGGATTAAAAATGTCCGGATCAGATGCAAACAGTTCCAGTCGGAAACCATTTGGTATCTGAATTCGCTGCATAGATTGCTCAGGTGATAAGGGAGCCTGTAGCAATGGTGGTGGATCCCTTTTTTCATAGTTGGGAATTTTCGCAGGACTGTAGGTCAATTCCGGCAAGGCCAGGGAATCCAGCGCCTGCTTTTTGTTTTCACCAATAGCCCACAACAGACCCCCTTCTATTAATCCGAGGAACTCTGTCTTATTCCAGGTTCGTTCATCGTGACCCAAAGCGGTATAAAATACACGTCCTTTTCCATACTCCTTCACCCAGGTGTAAGGTTCGTGATGATCACCCTCTACCCTTTCCATTAAAACCTCGATATCACCAGCCATATTGGTATGTACATAGGTCTCATCCCAACTGGTAAATGGTGTAAATCCTCCGAGAGCTGGATGTTCCGGTCTAACAACAACAGCTTCAAAAGTGGCGGTATCGTGAGAGGTAAACTGTCCTCCGATCAGGTCAACAACATCATCTGAGTTTCTAAAACAATAACTGGCAGAATGGATCGGCAAGAAAGCACCGCCGTCATCGACAAAGTTTAGCAATGCTTCCTCCTGATCCGTGGTTACTTCATCATGATTGGCATATAGGATTAGTGCATCAAATCCCTGCAGGTTGTCAGCGTTCAGATCGTCCGGGTCCTCCGTATAGGTCATGTAAATTCCTTGTGGTGCAAGGTGTCTTTGCAATAAAGGAGCATAAACAGCCGAATTATGGTGTTCACTATCATGCCCAAGAAAAAGGACTTGGATTGGTCTGGGAGCTACACTTTCAGGTTCCGTTGAACACTGCCAAAGGGCTAATATAAGCAGCAGCATTCCTGCCCACTGAAGAGGCTTTAGTAATGATCTCATCTTCTCATAAACTTTATGAACCCTTAAAATAGGAAAGTAAAATGTAGAACAACACTTGTTATGCAATCAATTGCATAAAATTAAAATAGGTATGGCAAGAAGATCCTTTTATATTGTAAAAAAATTAAAAATTATGAACACAAAGATCCTTTCGGATTCACAGAGTCTGGGAAGTGAAGCAGGAAAGTTTGCCGTTGCTATCCTTCAGGCTGCCATCGAAACCAAAGGCCATGCCAATGTCATCCTGGCCACAGGAGCCAGTCAATTTGCGATTTTAGAGACACTGGTAGATACAGATATCGATTGGAATAAGGTCACTATGTTTCACCTGGATGAATATATTGATCTGCCTGAGGACCATCCTGCCAGTTTTCGCAAGTACCTAAAGGAACGTTTTCTGGAAAAAATCGAATATGCATGTGAATACCATTTGATAGATGGTAACAAAGATCCCGAAGAAGAATGTGAGAGGGTCAGTAGTTTAATCAGTAAACATCCGATTGACCTGGCTCTGATAGGCATTGGCGAAAACGGTCACCTGGCTTTTAATGACCCACCGGCTGATTTTGAAACTGAGCAGCCCTACATCGTTGTCCAGTTGGATGAAGCCTGCCGCAATCAGCAGTATGGAGAAGGCTGGTTTGACAGTCTCGCGGATGTACCTGCCAAAGCTATATCGATGAGCATCAAGCAGATCCTCAAAAGTAAAGTCCTGGTTGTTTCAGTGCCTGACGAACGGAAGGCAAAAGCCGTAGCTGAGGCAATCAATGGACCTCTTACCAATGAGTGTCCTGCCTCGATCTTGCGTACCCATACAGATTGTCATCTGTTTCTTGATAAGAACTCTGCATCCCTACTCTAATGTCAGTATTAGATACAACAATCCTGATCACCTACTTTCTTGGAATCACAGCATACGGTCTCTGGATTTCTCGTAATACCAAATCGAGTGACGGGTATTTTCGCGGTGGTCGAAAATTCAAGTGGTGGACCATGATGGGTCAGGCATTTGGCACCGGAACCCATGCCGAAATGCCGGTTGCACAAGCAGGTGCCTCATTCCAGGGTGGGTTTGCCACTATCTGGTACCAATGGAAAAACCTTTTGATCACTCCGTTTTACTGGCTGATTGCCCCCTGGTACAGAAGGAGCGAAAGAACTACCGTGGCTGAAATGGTACGTGATCGCTATGGCACCAGAATGGGTATGCTGTACACCATTTTTGCCATATTATTCTTTGTCTTTATCATGGGCTCCATGTTGCAAGGGGCAGCCAAAGTCATTTCGGTTGCGACCGGAGGCATGGTTTCCTCAAACTGGGTAGTCGTCGGTATGACCATAGCATTTATTGTTTACAGCTATTTTGGCGGCCTGGTTGCGGCAGCCCATACCGAGTTTATCCAGGGGTTGTTGATCATCGTCCTGTCTTTTCTGTTAATACCAGCCGGGCTGAATGAAGTAGGTGGATATGATACCATGAAAGATTTACTACCGGAAGACTTCTTCAACCTTTATGACCAGGCATATGGAGTTGGTGGTTTTACCATTGCCATGTTGGCCATAAATGGGATCGTGGGAGTGACGGCTCAGCCACATATGATGTCCATGTTTGCCAGTGGTAATTCTGAAATGGCGGGCAGAATTGGCCAGACCTATGGCAATTTCGTAAAACGTTTTGTAACCCTGGGTTGGACCTTTACGGGAATGATTGTAGCAGCAGTGGTTATCGTGAAAGGGGTAGAACTGGAGGATCCGGAGTATGCATTTGGATATGCCACGAGATTACTACTGGCCCCTGGATTGGTTGGTCTCATGGTAGCCTGTATTCTTGCAGCTAATATGTCATCATGTTCCAATTTTATGGTAAACCTGGGTGCCCTTTTTGCTAAAGACATCTACCAGCCTTATATCAAACCCGAAGCCACTGATAAGGAAGTACTGAGGACCGGTCGTCTTTCTGGCCTGGTCTTTACATTAGCTGGAGTTGCTTTTGCTCTCTCCATCAAGAATGTGTTGAGCGCTTTCCTGTTTACCGAAACCATTGCAGCTTTTATGGGGATCATGATCTTTGGCGGAACGTTGTGGAAGAGAGCTAATCGTCACGGAGCCCTGGCAGCCATCTTAATCTCATTCATAGTATATTATACAATTAACTATATCAATACCAACGAAATAGCTCTCGTTTACTCCTGGAAAGCTTTACCCTTTGCATGGGCTATGTTGGCAGGGTTTTCCGCCCTAATCATTGTGAGTTTGGCCACCAGACCTGAATCGACTGAAAGAATTTCACTCTACTTTGACCGTTTGGACAAACCTGCCTCTGACGATCTCAAAGCCGATGGAAAACCTGAGGCAAACACCGGTAAGTCATTGATACTTGTTGATGTAGGTAGCTGGTTTCAGAAAGAAAGATGGAGACACTTCTTTACCCGGTACAAAGAAGACTGGCTGGGTTTCTTGCTGGCATGGCTTTTCGTCCTGGTATTGGTGTTGATAGCCTGGGGCATACTTCAGATCTAGAAAACGATATGAATACATCTTTTGTAATCAAGGACGCTAAACTCGTTACCCCTAAGGGCATCTTTCCCGGAGACCTAAGAGTAGATAACGGAAACATCATTGAGCTATCAGGCAATATAGATGCTGGTAACCTGGCCTGTTACCAGGCAGCAGGTGCTTATCTCCTTCCCGGCTTTGTGGACATTCACAATCATGGAGCTGCCGGATGGGATTTCTCTTTTGGAACTTACGACCAACAGACAGGTGAGTTCAAAAAAGACAAAACGAGCTTCTTTGCGGGTTTGGAAAATGCCTTACAGCAATATCTCAATAGTGGCTGTACCTCAGTACTGCTAACAACCATGGCTGCACCTCTTGAAGGTCTGTTAGAATCCATTGAATACCTCAATGGATTTCTCGATGAAAACCCTGAGTACGAGAATCTCGTTGCAGGTATCAACATTGAAGGTACTTTTCTCAAGGATCCTCAATTCGCAGGCGCCCAAAATCCTGACTACTTCCTGGAATTGAAATCCGAAACGATAGAAGCACTGATTGATGCATGCCAGGGCAGATTGAGGATCATGAACATACCTCCTGAGCAGGGTCCGGCGGCTTTGCCCCTCATCGAGAATCTGGTCGATCGAAATATTACTGTCGCCGGAGGCCATACCGGATCTTATGCAGATCAGTTTGTGGATGCAGTCAGTGCGGGGTTGAGTCTCGCTGTTCACTTCCTCAATGGCCCCTCGCGATCCAGTACCAAGAGCTTTCAGGGTGGAGGAGCAGAAGAAGCCATTCTGCGGTCTGATGATGTGCTGGTGGAGATCATTGCAGACGGGTATCATGTGGGCCGGGATCATGTCCGGGATATCATAGCACGAAAAGAAGACAGCCGGGTGGTCATTATTACAGACAGTATGTTTGCGACCGGATTGAATGATCTCCGTTCGTTTACCCTACTCGGACTTCATGGAGAGGTGAGCGACAACCGGGAATACCTCCGGCAAGTGGGTAAGGACTCCCTTTTTGGAAGTGTCCTGACCATGCAAAAAGCCTTTGAAAATACCGTGTCCTGGTTAACAATAGAGATGACAGGGGTGTGGCAACGCCAGCACGATCAAGTAGATCTGGAATCTGCCATCTGTATAGCCTCTAAAATGTGCAGTGCCAATCCTTCCGGAATGATCCGTGGCCAGGAAAAGCTTCATGGTCAATTGATCCCCGGGGATCAGGCCAACCTGATTCTGGCATCAATCGACAAACAAGACGAGTCTGTTCAAATGGATATCAAACAAGTGTGGTTGGGAGGAAGGGAGGTCAGTTAGACCGTATTGAATCTTATTCTTTGCAATCGTAATCGTAAGACTACTATAGAGACATCTACTTCTTTTTTCCCGTAAAACCAGCAATGTACTCTCCGATTTTCTTCCGTGACTCCGGCTGCATCCAGTAGACACTTCGCTGCTCAATTTCCCTTGACATGTCGACATCTACGGCGGCTACCCATTCCCTGCGCATCACCTGTTTAGTATCCTGCAACACATAATCGGGTGCCCTTAGCAATTGCGATAATTTTTGATCAGCTGCCGACAGTACTTCTTCCATAGGCCTTTTTTCATCAATTAAGCCAACTTTCAACGCCTCATCGACCTGAAACAGGCGCCCCCTCAACAGTGCATGATAGGCCTCCCGTTCTCCCAGCCAGAACCGGTAACTATGAAAGATACCCTGAGTGATGGTCACCCCAACAGACACCTCATTCAAACCAATGCGATAATCACCTTCGGCCATGATGCGGTAATCACAGCCCACAGCAATGACCGCACCTCCTCCCGGACTATGGCCGGTAATGGCGGCAATGACGGGTTTGGGAAATTTGATAAGGTCAACCATCAGGCCCAGAAAATCCTTCCAGAAAACCTTGATCTGCTCCAAATCAAATTCAAACAATTCAATCAGGTCCAGTCCCGCACTGAAAAAGTGAGGCTTACCAGCAATGATAATTCCACGAACCTGCTTATCTGCCCCGAGACCCTTCAAGCCATCTCTTAGTTCCAATACCATCTTGTGGTTAATGGCATTCACTTTGCCGCGGTCCATATTTATGATGGCCCTGTCACCTGCTTTGCTTATACTTATGCTGTCCATTTGGATTCCAAAATTTTCAAATATTCACTTTTATCCTGAAAGGTCACAGTGCGTTGGCCAATGTAAATCCTCCATCTGCCATATATACACCGCCTGTGCAGTAACTAGACGCATCTGAGGCGAGAAACACCGCAAGACCTGCCATCTCATCCGGTTGGGCTACTCTTCCTGAGGGGACCTTATTTTCTATGAATTCCATGACTTCACGGTTTTCGATCAGTGCCTTACTAAACTTAGTATCAATCAATCCCGGCGCAATCGCATTAACCCTGATACCATACCTCCCCCACTCATACGCTTGTGATTTGGTCAGCATTTCGATACCTGCCTTTGAAATACAATAGGCGCTCATGCCTTTGCCCGGGTGTTGAGCTTCTATCGAACTGATATGAATGATGGATCCGTTACCTTGCTCTTTCATCACGGGAAACACCAGATTACTCAAACGCATAGGTGCTTCCAGATTGATAGCCTGCGTCTTATGATAGGCAGGCAAATCCATCTTCTGCAATGGTCCATAGAATGGATTGACGGCAGCATTATTTATCAGGATATCAATGCGCTGATGTTGAGACAGTACCCAGTCAATCAGGTCCGCACATTGATCGGGATCACCTACATGACAGACCTTAGCACTGGCCTTACCCCCATGGGACCTGATTGCATCAGCAACTGCTTCAATACCTTCTGATTTGCGGCTACACACAATGACATGAGCCCCAAACTCGGCCAGACCTGATGCTATAGCAGCCCCGATACCTTTACTGGCACCACTGACTATGGCCACTTTATCCTGCAGTTCAAATTTTGCCCGAATGGATTTCATCATAATGGTTCAAGTGTCTGATAATCTGAATCTTGAAGCACCTCGGCTAAACTGTTTATTGATGGCATTTCATACCGGTAATAAAAACGCATGGTTCTCATTTCGTCTTCGAGCATCTTCTCTGTGTAACGAGGGTCCTTATCCTTAAGAAGCTCTAACGACCTTACGCCAATTTTTAGCCATTGCCATCCCAACACAAGTCTTGAAAACATGTCCATATACAGTGAAGCATCGGCAAGATATCTCTGATAATCTCCTTCCGTGGCATATTTCAGGAGATGGTTGGTAGTGTCCACCACCGTGGTTAGATAACTCTCTAATTTACCAGCATAAGGTTTGATCCCGGGAAGGTCCTTTGATAGTGCTATTTCCTCCTTCATTTCTGCCATCAGCAAGCGGAAAGCACGCCCTTCAGAGAGGGGAATTTTCCGACCCAGGAGATCCAATGACTGAATCCCTGTGGTGCCTTCGTAGATAGATGTGATTCGAATATCCCGGTAGTATTGTTGCAATGGAAAATCCATGGTATAACCGTAGCCACCAAGCACCTGCAACCCCTGGCTGATACTGCGAGCACCCCCTTCAGAAGGATAGGTTTTGCAAACAGGGGTCAGCAATTCCAGAAGAAGGTGTGCATCCTTCCCCTTACTGGTTGATTCAACATGAGCCAAATCATTCAAACGTGCACACTCCAGTACCAGGCTGAGACTCCCTTCACAGACGGCTTTTTGCAAAAGCAACATTCGCCTGACATCGGGATGCTCTATAATAGGAACCGGCTCCATATTAAGATCCTTTCTTACCTTGTTGGTGACAGGTCGGCCTTGACGTCGTTCGTTTGCATACTGCAGGGACGCATAATATGCTGCCGTAGCCATCGAAGTTGCTGTTATTCCAACTGAAATGCGGGCTTCGTTCATCATCTGAAACATATGCATAAGCCCATGATTTGCCTCGCCGACGAGCCAACCACGGCAATTGTCATTTTCACCAAAGACCAGGTGCGTGGTCGCGTAACCCTTTTGTCCAAGCTTTTCAATTTCTGCTGCCGTCTTTACGTCATTGTCTACCAACTCACCGTCCTCAGAACGACGGGCCGGAACCACAAAAAGCGAAATACCTTTGGTACCAGCAGGAGCACCTTCAATCCTGACCAGAGTGAGGTGGATAATATTATCACCAAACTGATGATCACCACCGGAAATAAACATTTTCTGCCCCCTGATATCGTAAGATCCGTCATCCCTGGGATAAGCAGTGGTAGACAGATCCTGCAGGCTACTTCCTGCTTGTGGCTCGGTTAGGGCCATGGTGCCCAGCCATTGGCCACTCATCATTTTTGGTACATAGTGAGATATCAGATCAGAGTTGCCAAAGGTGAGAATAAGTTTGGCAGCGCCATCAGTAAGGGTTGTATATCCGTTGACATGATTATTGGCAGCATCCAGAATGTGTTGCAAGGCAAACCTCACGATACTGGGAAGTTGCATGCCACCACTTTCATAATCAAATCCTGCTCCGATAAAACCCAGTTCAACTGACTTTTTGATGATGGTATCGATCTGAGGGTGAATGATGACTTTTCCATCCTCAAATTGAACCCCTATCCTATCCATTTCCCGGTAGTAGGGAAAAAGTTCCTGATCAGCAAAAGATTTGAAACTATCCATCATCAGCGAAACCCCCTCTACGTCATAATCACTATATCGGTCATACTGAAGAAGTGATTGAAGGTTGTGCACATCAAACAGTTGCAAACGCAGTATATCCTGATCAAAATATTTTTCAGCCATCCCGGAGAGTTATTACCTAAATATCAAAAAATAAACTGGAGAGTTTCATTTTGACTGGGAATATGCATTAGACTTTCTGTTGCCTGCCTGCGCTGCCGCTATGGCAGACAGGCGAACTAAATCTGTCTGTCCGCCAAGGCTTGGCCTAGCGGGCTGCAAATACGGGCACATAATTACTTTTTACCACCGAGGACTCGGGGCTCCCGCACAGAGTGCGGGAATGTTGACCACAGCCAACCTACCCACTTTGGCGCCCGCCTTGCCAGTCGGACAGGGTTCACTCATTTCGAGTACTGTCGTACTCGACTCTTCGAGATCATTCGCTCATGAGTCAAAAGTCCTTGGAGTATCTTGCCTGGCGGCCAGACAGGCCCGTCTTTATTGCATCTTTAGCTCTCACGACGAAACTCCAATACCTAACCTGGACGAAGCCAGAACCAAATAGGGGAAAATGATGTATTCATAGTATCTAGACATGACCAGCTTAGCCCTTTTGCACGAGCGTCACATTTGTTCTCTGGAGCGACCGCAGGCTATACTGTATGAGCAGAACTAAGGCCACAATTGGACCATGAAGCTACGCAACCTAGTCACCAGATGGCAAAGACTGAGCAGACAAAGGCGAGTTTATAGAATGCAGTGGAGGAGAACAACTATGTGACCGTGCAAATTGGCAGCTGGCAGTTTTGTCAAACTTTTGCTGTCAAAAGTTTGCCCCGCTGGAAGCGAAAGAAAGTTGAATGTAAGAACATGCATGGTCTCCAGTAGAAAGGACGCCCTACTGAAGATTCTGTCAGCACCCTGCACGGTAGTGTTCCCAACACTAAGCAGACTATGGACGATTGAGCAGAAATTCAACTGCCAGGGTTTTCAACCTCACATCTTTTCAAAGCAAAAGAACCTGCTAAAAAATGACAGAACTTGAGCATTAATGTAATAATCCCGGTTTGACGGAGTACTAATTCCCCTCAGTGTCAGTTATGACTTTTGCAGGGCAACCTGCCACAGTAGTGTGTGCAGGAACATCACGAGTAACCACACTGCCGGCCCCAACCATGGCCCCTTCACCAATCACCACACCACACATGATAGTGGATCCGGTTCCGATTGAAGCATTGTCAGCCACTGTAGTTGGAATAAGGTCCCAGTCATCCCTGTTTTTAGGTAGACCATCCGAATTGGTCGCCCGTGGAAATCGGTCGTTAATGAAGGACACATTGTGTCCGATAAACACCCCACTACCGATCTTAACCCCCTCACAAATAAAAGTATGGGACGAGATTTTACAATGAGATCCAATCTCCACCCCTTTTTGGATCTCCACAAAGGTACCCACCCGGGTGTCAGAGCCTATGCGGCATTCATACAGATTGACAAAATCAAAAATGGTAACCCGATCTCCAATTTCAACGTCCCTGATGGTCTTTTTAGGAGAATCGATATTGATTTTCTTCATCTTCACATTTTTAACACAACTTGAATACCTAAAACTAATCATCTACGGCACAATACCTGGACATCCCTTACAACTCTTGCATGCCCTAATGAAATGCTTCTATTTTTATACATTAGAGTTCGTTTATATATGACAGACATCAATTTTATATGGATCTCTCAGAGGTTGTGATTTTTGACAATGCTGCCAGACACCCCTGGGAGTTGGCGAGACTGAAGGTGGTGAAAGAACAACTCACCAAACTGATTCAGAAAAGTAAGTCTACGAAATCACTCACTATTCTGGATATTGGTTGTGGTGATACATTTGTGGTAGCCGAACTTGCAAAGATGTTTCCGGATGAGCGCTTCGTGGGTATCGATATACATTTCACAGATGATCAACTGACGCAGTTAAAAGAACGATATCAGGGCAGCAACCTGGTGGTACACCGGGATTGGGACCAGTTACAACTGGACAAAGGACAGGTAGATATAGTTTTACTTCTGGACGTTATTGAGCATATTGAAGATGAGATTTCCTTTCTGAAAGAGGTTTCCCAATACCCATACATGCGACAGGACACTTTATACCTGATCACTGTTCCTGCTTATCAAAGCCTTTTTGCAGCACACGATGTCATTCTGGGGCATTTTAGACGCTACACGAACAAGACATTGAGGAAACGACTGCAGGAAGCAGGCCTTGACACCAAAATGGAACGCTACTTTTTCCTGACTTTAATCCCGCCCCGCTACTTGCAACTGCTGGCAGAGAAAATTCGTCCGCGAAAGATAGAAGAAGGTTCAGATGTTGCTAATTGGAAAGGCAGCGAATTCACCTCTCAGCTGATCAAGACCATCTTGGTAACGGACTATCGTCTGGGAAGTTTGTTTAAGGCGGTCGGACTGAAATTACCCGGACTATCGAATATGGTATTATGCCAAAGGTCGCCGTCGTAGTCCCCTGTTACAACGAGGCCGAGAGGCTCCCGGTCAATGCCTTTGAAGATTTCATTGGCAACCATGACTATCACTTTCTTTTTGTTAATGACGGTAGTACAGACGACACGGCTGAATTACTGGCCAAACTTGCCGATACGCAGAGCCAGTTTTCAGCGCTAGAATTAGAGCACAACGTCGGTAAGGCAGAAGCGGTTCGGGCGGGTATCCTTCATATACTCACTTCGGATAGCAGCTATGATTTGGTTGGTTTTATCGATGCTGACCTGGCCACTCCTCTGGAGGAACTTGTTCCCTTTGTGCAATTGCTGGAAAAAAGCCCTGATTATCGACTGGTGATGGGAAGTCGCTGGAAAAGACTGGGATCAAGGATTAGGAGAAGTACGTTACGACACTATCTGGGTAGAATATTTGCCACGGTAGTAAGTATCACTTTCGACCTCAATGTTTATGATACCCAGTGTGGAGCCAAGATGATGCGCTGTCAGGACCTGAAACCCATTTTTAGTGAACCTTTCATCAGTCCCTGGTTTTTTGATATTGAGATTCTGTGTCGTTTTCGCCAACGTTTCCCGGATGAACCCGTTGACGACTGGGCGGCTGAAACCCCCTTGACCACCTGGCATGAAGTGGGAGGATCGCGCGTGAAGCTGTTTGACTTTCTATTGGCTCCGTTGGCTCTGTGGAAGATCCGGAGGCACTACAGGTAGGTCGATGAAAACATATTGTTGAATCGCATTCAAGGGTTGCGCGATGATCTAAAAATTAT
>JAUILF010000019.1 GCA_030433135.1 Bacteroidia bacterium
AAATGACCAGGTAACTTGTTGAACTTATTGTAGGAGAACGAGAACGAACACGGACTATCATCTTAGTGTAATTATTGAAGTTTTTTTTGCAACCCCATGCACTGTCACTCCAGGTTCTAATCCAGCCTAGCCATTTTGCGCGAGTTGATGAGCGATTTCTTGTACAGCACTAGCAAGCCCAACTGACTTTTGAGGTAAATGCTCCTTGTGGAGATTGCTCTGGGAAAATAGAAAAGGACCGGCCTTGGAGATTGATTAATGATTCCCATCAAATGATGGGATTAAGGTCCGGTGGGCCTTAAAATTAATCAACCGCGTAGCGGATGGGAAGGGCGATTGAGAAACTTCCAGAGCCGAGCGGGAAGAAGCAATCCACGAGTGGATTCTTACCTATGTCGCATTTTATGCTGTCAAATTGATTCAAGTGAGGTTAGCTCGTATGTGTTCACCGTAAGCAAACGGCTTGGATTGTGCGCGGGGGAGCTGGAAGTTTCCGCCAAAGGCTCCACAGCCGTGATTTTTTGGCTACTTTTTGATCTAGCAAAAAGTAGCTTCATCCCCCGCCGGAGGCGAATAAATCATTACTCCTCCTCATCTTCAGGTACAAACTCATAAAAGTGCCCATCCTCAGCCCCAACCACCAGGATCTTTGCTCCACCTTCATTAATGAAAGTAGGACTGGTTGTATGTCCGGCCAGTACCTGATCACTAATGGGGCCATGGTAGAAAAAAGTAGCCTCATCTCCATCCCGACTGACTTGTTCGAAATAATCAATATTCACACTATTGACCAGGAGATCCTGATCACCGTCACCATCCCAGTCCACGAATACAAACTTCTTTCTTCCACTCGAACCAGCATCCCGGCCATTGAGCCTGAGGGTTCCGGGAATGCTGTCGATCACTCTGTTTTTACTATCAAAAACTGAGGCATTGGTTACAGTAAAGACCCTCTTGCCGGGTAAAAGGACATTTCTACCATCAGAATCCTTTCTTTCAAACCATGCCAGGTAGCCCTCATGATCCAGCATCACCAGATCCATGGCGCCATCGTTGTTCCAATCCATAGCATAGGGTACCGTACGCCACTGTGTAGCCAGTTCATGTGGAGCCGGGTTCCACCAATTCCAGGCCGGCTTCGGAGCCTCCCCTTCCCAGGCTACCATTAGAGGTTGAGCCGAAGCCAGTTGGGGTTGGGTCTGACTTCCCGTATTTCGGTACCACTCCACTTTACCCCAGATGGAGTTTGATAGGATATCCTGCAAACCATCACCATCCCAATCGGCTACAGATAATGTAGTGTATCCCCATTTGGCCTCGCAGGGACCCTGAATGGAGCCGTTGCTACCCGCCTGAACCCTGATTTCCTTCCCATCGGCTTTCAGGTATTTTGGTTTTCCGAAAGCGAATTGGTCAGTAGTTCCTTCATTTTCAATGACCCCTATATAACCGGCCGTGTTTCCACAGACCAGATCATCATCACCATCACCGTCCCAATCAGTGGCTGCCGGAGTTACCAGTGCCCCGAATTTGACATTACCTCCCCTTTGTTGAAAGTAATATGGTTTGGCAAAAACCGGCATGTGGTCACTCACTTTGCCGGTGTTTCTGACCAGAGCTACTCTCCCATCTTCATCTCCCACCACCAGGTCAACATGTCCGTCCTGATCCCAATCCACGGCCACCGGAATGATCATTTGCAGATCCATATGGACAACGCCCTCTTCATTGGTCAGGAGACGACCTTCAGCGTACCTGGGTTCTGATCTGGTTCCGGTGTTTTCAAACCAGGTAAACCGGTCCAGAAACTCTCCGCAGATAATATCGAGATCACCGTCGCCGTCAAAATCGGCAAAATTGGGTGTGGGTGCTCCATAAACATCGAGGTCCTTTCCACCGGCCTGAATGCGGCCATCCAGCTTCAGGTCTCCATCGTTATTTTTCACCAAATACACGTAACCATGCAGTGGACCATTGGTCCAGTTTCCCTCATCGTCATAGGCATCATCCCAACCATAATCACCCCAGTCATCCATGCCCACAATAAGATCCTGATCTCCATCACCCTCATAGTCTACCCACTTGCTTTGCCGGAACCGAATTTTCTCATGCATCGACTCAATGTTTTCCATCGAATACACTTCTTCCGGATCACTTAAGAGAGCATCCCGAAACTGACGGTACTCCACTCCCCTGCCCATCACTCTGATATCTTCATCCACGTAAGAAATCTGCAAGTCCTTCAAACCCTCACCCAGTTTCACCGGGGCCTCGAAAACCGGAATCTTGTCTCCTATCTGGTTTTCAAATAGATACAAGCCATTGAAAGGCACATCGGTACAGCTCACCAATAGATCCATATCACCGTCCAGATCGTAGTCCATGGGCAGGGGCCAGGCCCAAAGACCTACTCCGAGATCATGGCTCTCATCGGGGTGGGCATAGGGAATGGCCTCGAAACTCCCCCACGGCTTCTGGGCAGTGACAGAGATTGTGGCTAATGCCATTAAAAATGTAAATACAAAATGTCTGGTCATGTTTAATCTTTAGAGTCAGTTGAAGTCTCCCCTCCCTCCGGGCCATAGAAGAAGACCCAGGTTGTGAAATCATCCGTAAAGTCCTGAAAATAATGTTCATTCCCTGCCGGTACAAACAGCACATCCCCGGCAGTAAAGTCCATCCATGCTCCATCGTGAAAGAATCTGCCACTACCCCTGGCAACCACATAGATTTCATCTCTGCTGTGTGGTTGCTGACGGTCGACCTTGTCTGGTTTGTACAGTTCGACAGATAAGCTACCATGTTGAAACATCTCCAGGAAAAGGGATCCGGATTCCCGTAATCGATCTGCAGCCTTATCTAACCCAATTTTCATTTCTGCGTTTGTGGACTAAAAATAGTGGTTTGCGGGCTGAAGTGGATGACATTAATCTATCAATAATCTATGTCCATTTGTCCTAGCAATGCTTTCCTCCTTTCGCTATCCAAAGTTTGCAACTTCGGATTTATATCAAGTTTGGATCTCTTTTTGAAATACCGGGCATCATCGGAAGCTTTCAAATTCCGGCTGACTGAATTTGATGACAGTATCAACTGATAATCCCTAACTTAGAACAAAAAGAAATGAAGAGCCGTCGCACCGTACTGAAGGAGCTGGGGTGTTATACATTGGGAATGTATGGTACGCACTCCTTCCTTACCGAAAAATGGCTGAACCAAAAGAGCAAAATGACACAGCGCACTATCCCTTCATCCGGAGAAATGATTCCCGTGGTAGGTCTGGGAACCTGGATTCAATTTGACCAGGATCCAACTGCGGAGGAAGGTGCGGCCCTGCTTGATGTCTTAAAAGCAGTCGCCGAAAATGGGGGTCGTGTGATTGACTCCTCACCGATGTATGGCCGATCGGAAGCAACGGTTGGCACCCTGACCCAACAAATGCAGGAGCCCGATCAGTTCTTCTATGCCACCAAGGTGTGGACCTCCGGTAAGCAAGCCGGCATCACCCAGATGGAAAGCTCCATGCAAAAGATGCAGCGAGAGGTGATGGACCTTATGCAAATTCACAATCTCCAGGACTGGCAAACCCACCTCGCCACACTCCGGGACTGGAAGCAGAGCGGAAAAATCCGGTATATAGGCCTCACCCACTATACCAACTCGGCTCACGATCAATTGGCGCGAATCATTGAAAAAGAAAAGGATATTGACTTTATTCAAACCAACTTTTCCATCGGTAACCGACATGCTGAACAGCGCCTGCTTGGTGTCGCGGCCGACCAGGGTGTGGCTGTCATCGTCAATCGTCCCTACATGGGTGGTAGTCTTTTTAGAAAGACAAGGGGAATGGATCTTCCCGAATGGGCCAAAGACTTCGACATTGCCAGTTGGGGACAATTCTTCCTCAAGTACATCCTCTCCCACCCTTCTACTACCTGCGCGATCCCCGGTACCAGCAATCCCAAACATGCCGTAGATAACATGCTGGCCGGATATGGTCGCATGCCCGATACCGCCGGACGCGTAAAAATGGCGGACTTTTTCGATGGGGTGTAGGTGGTGTTAAACATCAACCACCCCCACAATGATAGCCGTACTGACGTACTGACGCCCTTCGGGTTCAGTAGTCAGCATTACGATTCGGATCATTGTTGCCTCCCGCATTCTGCGGGACAAAGCTCCGCCAGCGGGGGAAAGTACCATCCTTTGAGATCGGGCTACCGCCCCATTACATTTTTCCATCGATTAAACGGGTTTGAAGCCAGGATGCTTCAAATAGCGGGGTGTAAATCATCTTGAGCATCTTGCTATCCTTTAATCCTGTTCAAACTCCATCCTGACCATCTTGCCAATCCCAAAAATGCCCTTAACAATATGCTGGCCGGACATGGTCGCATGCCCGATATCGCCGGACGGGTAAAAATGGCGGAATTTTTCGATACATTGTAGGTACGCATCTACACCCCGATGGGGCTTGACATATTTTGTCTCCTTTACCTGCCACTTCCGTGGCAGGCTAAACCCTATCGCCCCTCTGGGGCTCTTTTTATCTTAAACTTGCTCCTCGCCATCCTGACCCTCCCCTGACCCCACGCGGTGGCGTGGCAAGCTCCGCCAGCGGGGGAAATGTGTTTTCACTACAATATTCTCCTTATATTCCGCCAAGAAATAAATTCAAACAAATCTACTTATGAAACGTACATCACAAGCTGTCTGGAAGGGATCCGGAAAAGATGGATCAGGAGTCCTGACGACCCCCAGTGGAGCATTCCAGGACCATCCATACTCCTTTACTACCCGATTTGAAAACGAAGATGGTACCAAAGGCACCAACCCCGAGGAACTCATTGCTGCCGCCCACGCCGGTTGTTTCTCTATGGCACTGGCATTTCAGCTGCAGAAGGCAGGTTATACTGCCGACTCCATAGATACCAAGGCTACATTGACTATGGACAAAGATGACAAGGGATTTTATCCCGTGGGAATGGCCCTAAAGCTGGAAGCCAGTGTGCCAGATATCAGTAAGGAAGAATTTGAAAAACTGGCCGGCAATGCCAAGGAGGGTTGTCCGATCAGCCGGACTCTGGCCTGTCCCATTACACTGGAAAGTAAGTTGTCCTGATTTGCTGATTGTCGAAGAAAGAACGTTCATTCTTCGATCGTACCAGTAATCAACACATGTTTTGCAATAAAGTCTGCCACTTCTTCACCCCATAAAGTATACGTGAGTTCGGAAGGATGAACACCGTCACTGAAGAACTCATCGGTATGGGAGGGGCGGCGGACTTTTTGCTTGAATCGTGCCAGGCTGATCTTCTTATGGCAGTAATATACCTGGCTGTATTCTGAGGTAACCCGGAAAAGGTTTTCCTCAAGAATATCTGCCAGGCCACTCATGAAAAACCGCATCAGACCAGACCAAACCGGCAGATCGCGGATAGGGGGCATGTGGGTGAAAACGATGGGTATGTCCGGATATCGGCTCTTCAACAAGTCGATGAGTTGTCTGAGGTCCTGATCAAATCGCTGGGGGTGGTTCAGTTTAAAGACATCATTGCCACCCACTCCCACCAGGATAAGATCTGTGTCCAGTACATCACCGGTATGCAACAATGTATCGATCACCTGGCGAATGGTAAGACCACTTTGTGCCATAATCTTCCATGCTACATCCCTGGCAGTCGTCTGGGAAAGAAATTGAGCCGTCTGACCAATAAGGCCTTTAGCGCTGGTACTGGCCCCCACTCCGGCTATGGTACTTTCTCCGATTGCCAGTATTCTTAACAACTCCCGTCCTGAAGTGATAGCACCTTCACGATCTGTGGTTTCCTGCAAAGCTGGCATGGTCCGCAGGATCCATTTACCCTCCAGCCAAAGCCAGGGCATAACCGGGACCGAAAGCAATAAACCAGCCAGGTATTTTGGTGGGGTCAAGACTGATAATCTGGTTACTTGTAAAATTGCATACAGATCATTTAAATGTCAAGTGAATTGGTCTGACCTCAGTTAAGTCTTGAAAGTCGTCCTATTCTCCGTTGTTTGAAGTTTGTTACTGACTTACTGACGAATCACTACGTGGTTGTCAGCATGGCGCTGCATTGTCAGCATGGATCAAACCCATATCTCCGTAAGTACAATCGCTCTCCAACAGATTGAATATTCAATACTTCCAGTCCAGATCATCATTAATCTCCAGGCCAAGCTCGGAAAAGCGAGATCTCACCTTGAGTGGATCTTCCAGCTGATACTTTGGTATCAACTGGCGCTGTTTGAAGTTTGTAACTTCAAACCCATATCTAAGCAGTCACGAGCAGCCTAAACTCTCACTATCAAGATCACCCCGAAACAGTCAAGAGTAAAACTCCTAGGTTAGTCGGACTCGATGTAACATCAGCATTGGGTGATCTAGTGTCGATAGAAGCAAGCACATGGCACACATCAATACTTCCAGTCCAGATCATTATTAATATCCAACCCAAGGTCAAAAAGCTTTTCTCGGAGTTTGACAGGGTCCTCAATTTTGTACTTTGGAATCACCACCGAAGTACCCTCGCTGGTATTCAGAAAGAAATGCTGCTGTGTTTCATCTACATTTTCAATTTCGGAAATCAAGACACTGCCTTCCCCTATCTTGCTGGAACGATGGATTCGGTCCTTGGCAATAGTCATGGTTTCCGTAAAACCTAGTTTATCACCGAAACCGGTTTGGATGGATTTTCGAATATTTCTCTTATAACTCCAGTTGTAAAAACGAGGATAAAAAAACAAGCAAACAACACCTAATACACCCAGAACATACATTAAGAAAGTTTCGCCTATCTCATAGGCGTAGAAAGCCAATGCCAGAAATACAACCGTCACAAAAATCCACAGATTTCTCCTGCGCTTTTTGAATTTCTCCATCCTGGAGCTCTTGTACAGTTGAAATGCCTCATAATCCTCCAGTTGAAGCGCAAAATCCAATTGCATGTCGTTATCTATTTCCCCAGAAAAGCGATCACCCCTTTCTTATTCGCATTCAGGATATCCAGCTTTCCATCACCATTCATATCCTCCACAATCACCTGGAGACCCACTCCTGAATCATCGTCAATAAGGTGTTTAACCCATGTTGGATTGCCCTGTGCATCATGGGTTAGTTCTATCCAGTAGATCACCGGAGCTTCCTTTCCACCCGGATCTTTACCCTGATGGGCATAAAAGCGTTTACCAGTCACCAGATCGGGCTGATCGTCGCCATTCATATCGATAAAAGCCACACCATGGGTCTGCGAAAAAGTACTGTCGATCAAATGTCGTGTAAAAGCAATCCTGCCATCGATGCCAATTTGTTCATGCCACCAAATGCCATAGGCATGCGCAGAAGCAGAGATTATATCCTGGTCCCCATCCCCATCAAAATCGTAAGCATACATCTGCGAACAGGGTTCACCCAGATTAGTGGGATGAAAAGTCCATAAATCATCATAATTAACCGGTGCTTCAAACCAGCCTTCCCGAATCATGACGTCTCCTCTCCCATCAAGGTTTACATCACCAAAACCGAGCCCATGCGAGAACCTTCCAGTCCCGGGAACATCAGCCTTACTCAGTGGCCTGACATCCCACGTCAAATCTCCCGGCGTAGGGGGCATAGTTGCACGCATCATAGTACCCGACACCTCGTTTCCATACACCAGCTCTTCCCTTCCATCGCCATCCAGGTCGGCCATCATCGGCGATTCATTACAGGCCATAGTATCAATCACGAATTCCTGCCAATGCTTGTCCTCACCCTGGGGATTGCGATACCAGTACACGCCATCCCCGGGAAAATCGAAACAGATAAAATCGATCCAACCATCCTGATCCACATCAGCGGTAAAATTGAGGAAGGAATGACTGTACCCCTTGGTGTAATCAAAGGTCTCTGGTTCCCTGATCTCATGCTTCTTCCAATCCGGAGCTTCAAACCAGTAGTGCCCGGCCAGGATATCTTTTTGACCATCCCGGTTTACATCGGCCAGTGCCACTCCTTCCGAAATAAACTCATCGAAGACCACCTTCTTTTCGAATTGGGGGTCAGCAACAGGTTTAACGGATTCCTCATGCCGGGCATGAGCAGAAGTACAGGCTTCAACCAGGGCCATCAGACCAATGGCTAGCGATAGAAAAAGGGAAATGTGATAGATCTTCATCATTTTTCATTTAAGAGGTAGGCCAACAGGGCATCAAAATCTTCCTCAGGAATGACCTGACCAAAGTTATCGGGCATAAGCGTATAGGGAGAGACGGTGGCTTCAGCAATGTCACTTTTGGGCAGACTGAATTCCTCACCGGCTGCATTGGCCAGCACCATCAAGGCTCCTTCTTCCCTGCGCAACAGACCCGCATGAATTTCTCCGTCGTTCATCCTCACTGTATAAGTAACGAAAGCCTGGGAGATATTCCTATTAGGATCCAGGATCTTTTCGGTTAAAGCACTGGCGCCCCAGTTACCAATGCCATCCAGCTGAGGTCCGATATTGCCGCCCTGCCCGTCGATCTGATGGCAGGTACTGCAGAACTGAATGGCTACTTCCTGTCCCCGCTCGATGCTGTGATCCAGTGGGTTGTACGCACTCAATCTCTCATCGATCAGTTCCTGTATTTCTTCACTGGGTGGCCGGATATCGGCTACGATTTCGGTATAGGCATCCATTTGTGAGGAACTGGCGGTCAACTCCATCGCCTCTATAATCGTAGGCTCCAACAGGATGCGCGGGGGAATATCCACTGCCCCGGCCATATCAAGCACAAAATCCAGACCCTCACCCGATGACATCAGGTTGAGAACCGCCTCTTCCTGGAAATCGTAAGCCGAACCCGAAATAAACCGTCGCAGTAAAGCCCGGTTTTCCGGAGATGGATATTCACTCAGAGCCGTGAGGATGTGATCCCGTAAAATCGATCTTTCCGGTTCATTTTCCAGGATGCCAGCTACCAGGGCCAGCCCCGGTTTAGATTCCAGGCCAATCAGGGCTTCGGCGGCAGCGGCCCGGGCCAGTACATCTTCTTTCTCGGCACGCAGCAGTTGTACCAATACCGCTTCCATGTCGACGGCGCCAAAATCCCTGGCTACCTGACAAGCAAAGATTTGCTTCCTGGCCACCAAGTCCGGACTTTCGGAAGGCAGTTCCAGAGTCGTCAGGTTGATATCTCCGATTCCAACATATTCTGCATTGAGGCTGGATTTGTCAACCACATTCAGATAAACCAGTTCTCCCTCTTCATTTCCACCGGACCATTGCACTTCTTCCCTGGTATCCATATCGGTTACATAGACTTCTTTAATCAGTGAATCATTGGCACTCAGTCGCAATTCCACTTTGTTCTGGGGTGGTGTAGCGGTCCGATCCTCACCGGGAGGCCGCTTGCGACCAATCAACTTGAATTCCAGGGATGCGGGCATGTTAAAATCAGGAGATCGCAGGTCACTGATGCCGTTACCGGAGAAACCCAACGGACCACTGGCAATAAATTGAGTGGAATCAGCATCCTCGGGAAAGACAAAGGATAATAACCGCCAGCTGTTTCCATTATAGCGACGGAATGGGTCCGGAACCACCTGCCATTTTACGGATTCCCGGCGATCAAGAACCAAAAACCGGGAAGCAAGATCCAATGCCCATTCCTCTCCACTCTCCGGCATCTCTACTCCGGCTTCCTCGACTCCTTCGCTGATGGCCAGGTAGGTCTGGTAGGACTGCTCCGTATTATTCACTTCACTCCGGGCCGCATCGATCAATTCCTCTCTGACCCCGGGAGTGGCATATCTGGCTGCATGTTTCACAGCTGTGGTCAGGGTATCCCCGGCCAGATCGTAGCGCACCAACGCCTGGATAATAAACGAGGCGGCCTGAGGCTGGTCCACACCTACGACCACATCACTGAGGGCGCGATGCTCCTCTTCCGTCCATTCCTGTCTTAAGGCGTAATCCAGTACACTGGGATCACGCAGCTGATCGCGGATGGCCTGCCGGATCGAGTAAAATAGGTGCGTATCGTCTTCGGGTACTTCATAGCGCAAATTGATCAGGGGAAACAAATATTCTGTGCTGGGATATTTTGCCAATACCATAACGGCCTGGCGTACCACATGTGGGTTGGGATTTTCCAGGTAAGCCAGGGTCTGATCCAGCAAGGCCGGACTTAGTTCTTCTATTTCAAACATGATGCGGAGGGCATGGACCTTTACCGTATCGTTGCTGTGGGTGAGACCGGCTTGTAACATGGATTCTTCGGCATCGTTGAGGCGATAACGGATCCACATACCCTGCACATATTTGCGCATATTTTGCGGTTCTGCTATCATCATGGCCTGTACTTCATCCAAAGCCTCCTCTCCAAAGCGATCTACAATCTGATCGGCCAGCGACATACGCAGGGGTAGCCGATCATCATCCAGATTAGCGATCAACTCATCCAGATCAGCCTCCGACCAATCGGTGCGTACCTCGGACTCGTGGGGTTCATCACCGGTATAGACCACTCGCCAGATACGTCCGCGTTGCCGGTCGCGTCCGGGATGATCCAGAGGAACCTCATAGTGTCCGATTATACTGTTGTAGAAGTCGGCGATATAGAGAGCACCATCGGGTCCCATCTTTACATCCACCGGCCGAAACCAGGGATCTTCACTCACAATAAAGTCATCTTCCTGGGTCACTTCCGGCGTAGTGCCATGCATATCAATGGAGGCGCGGTATACCCGACACTTCACTACATCGCCGTAGTAAAAGCTCTCCTGGTATTCCGTGGGAAAACCATTGGCCAGGAAATACTCGAGACCGGCCAGGGCGGTAGCCCCGTAATCGTGATCCATAATGGCCGGACCAAAACCAATACCGGTGGGTTGCTTGCCAAAATGCGGATAGTCCGCTCCCCGCACCAGTTGGTAGATGGGACTGGTATGGCAATCCACCGAGTAGGTATAACCGAGTTCGTCGTAAGCATAGCCAAAGGGATTAACCCGACCGGTGGTGGTAAACTCTACTCGACTGCCATCCTCCCGGATGCGAAAGGTATTGCCACTAAACATCACGATGGTATCGCCATCCGATCCGGCCACGGTGGAAGTATTGGAAAAACCATGACCGGCATGGATCCAGCCATCCCAGCTACGGATCAGGTTATTGATCATGCCGTGGGTATCGTTGTATTGAAATCCACTGTATAGCACCTTGCGCTCATCGACCTGGTCATCGCCATCGTGATCCAGGAGGTGATAGATATGCGGAATGCTGTAAGCGATCACGCCATTATCCATGCATACAATCCCGATAGGAATATTGAGTGAGTCGGCAAACACCTCGATCTTGTCGGCGGTGCCATCACCATCGGTATCTTCCAGGATGGAGATCTGATCCCGGGGCATTCCGCTGGTATCAGCAAAAGGATATTCGTAAGATTGGGTAAGCCACATCCTCCCTCGATCATCGAAAGCCATATTGAGCGGCTTGCCGATATCGGGCTCACTGGCAAAGAGTTGCACCTCAAAGCCCGGCGGTACTTTTAAGGCCAAGCGCTCCTCTTCGGGAGCCAGAGCTTCAGTAGTGCGCACATGCCGGCTGAACTGGTCTTCCTCCTCACCTGTAGGAGTACCGACCTGGCAGCTCCAGCAGCTAACCATCAGTACCAGAGCATATAATGTAGTTGTCACTGCACCTGAGGTACAGACTTTCAATTGATTCATTTCCTTATGGCTATCATGATCAAAGGAGTTTAAGGTACAAAACAAGCGGGTCAACACAGTACGACCTGGTTGGAAAATGTGTGGGAGGTTACCGCGAAAGGATGTATTTTGTTAAATTGGGTTAAGGTTTGTGTCCGTAGGTTTCAAGTCTTTGAAGGTGGTGAACGATTAGGTTGCAAATAAGTACTGACTCCAGCTTTGATCGACTTATGATGCATCTGTGATTCTCGCTTCAAAATAGACCGGAACTCTATTCCTACTTACACTGCAAAGAGAGCAATAAGTGGTACGAAAAGTACGTATATCAACACTTTATGAGTCATGATTCAACTATTGGATCTAACATTATTGTATGTTAAAACCTATATGGTTATTGAATGGAAAATGTAATATTTGAATTCTCTTTTAGTTTATTTATTTACGAACTCTAATGAACTTAAGTTGTAAAATTTCTAAAATATGTCAGAAGGAAGTCCTGAAGGACTAGGAAGATCAAGGCCTCAGCTTAACGTACCAGTAGAAAGGTTAAAACCTGATCCTCAAAATCCAAGATTAAGTCCAAAACACCAGAACAAAAGCGAGCAAGAAACGCTTCAAATAATGTTAAAGGAGTTCAATTTGTTGGAATTGGGTCTATCAATGGTTCGAAATGGCTATTTTGATGCGGAACCTCTTGTTATTGTTCCTGAAAACTTACCAGATGAATTCAAACAATTAGAATACAGCGCTTTAAATACAAACGAATCGTATAAAAGTTTTATTAATGATGAAAGCACTCAGTTTATTGTCGTTGAAGGGAATAGACGAATTTCAACAGTTAAACTGCTCTTGGAGGGAAGCACATCAAGACTACCTGAGATCACCAGAGAAGATGTAAGACAAGATCTATCTGTATTACCTTGTATAGTATATCCAAAACGAAGCGATGTATTAGCTTACATAGGTGCTAGACATATTATTGGAATAAAAAAATGGAACTCCTTTGCTAAGGCGAGATATATTGCACACCTAAAAGAAGAATTGGGAAAATCCATGGATGAGATTCAAAACACGCTGGGAGATACTACACAATCTGTTCGTAAAGTCTACGCTGCTTATCTCCTAGTGAAGCATGTCGAAGAAGAGTTTGGTGAAGATGCGAATGATATGAAAAAAGATTTTTCCTTTCTCATTCTTTCACTTGGTCAGGTATCTATTAAGTCATACTTAAAAATTTCTGATAATTGGAGACATATCAATTTTAATACACCTTTAATCAATAGCTCTAATGAAGGTAATCTTAGATACTTAAAGAAGTGGCTTTATGGAGAAGTGGAAGAAAGTAAGAGAGTAATTAGTGAATCGAGGGACATAACGAAAAAGCTTACACCAATTCTAGCCGATGAAGATGCCAAGGAATATTTGGAACAAACAAATGATCTAGCAGGGGCATTCGATAGATGTGGTGGTGAAGAACGATTGTTAAGATCCTATCTAATAAAAGCGAATAAGGAATGTCAGAATGCCTTAGGCTTGATTGCAAATCATTCAGGAGAAGATATTAATACTGAAATTAAAAGGTTGTATAATACTGTTCAACTATTAATGAAGCTTATCAATGATCCTCAATTACGAAATTAGAGATACGAGTTCAATTTATGGAGTTTCGGATTATGTCGAATTCAAAGTTGCTTACACGCAAGATTCAGTATCGAGAGAAGAAATAATTTCTGATGTTGGACACTTTTCTGGAAGTGATGTGGATGAAGGATTTGTGACTTCTGTATGGAGAGAGTTAGAACTTCGTAATTCATTATATGGTGAAGATCCACCCTATCAAATTGATGAAGATGGTTTAATCGTTCCACTAAAAAATTGGAGAACAGAATGTCCTTATTATATGGCGTGTCTCATCTTTTCATTGGAGGGCAATCCAAGTTCTGAAGCAGGATCAACTACAAGTAGCGGAAAATTATTTGAGCGACTTTCTAATGTAAGTGTCAGAAATTATATCAATGGTGAGACAGAAGTGTTTGGCTACCCAAGTACAAACGATATCAAATCTATTTCTTCCTTAATGAATCAGACTTATAGGAATTTTCCAATACAGGCTAAAGATCGAGGAGTTGATATTTTCGGTTGGAAAAAAGCAGATTCTAGACAAAATAAAGTCGTTATTCTAGTTAATTGTGCATCCGGAGATAATTGGAAATCAAAAACAAACGAATTAAATATTGAGGCATGGAAACAATACATAAACTTCACCTCACACTCAATATCTAAAGGTATGGCAATTCCCAAAGTTATTTCTAATAATGACGAACTAGAAGAAATAACCCTGGATACTGGTATTCTTTTTGACCGAACAAGGCTATATAAGTTTTTCGAGGATGATGAAGAATCCCTTCAAAATGAATTAGCACAGTGGTGTGAAAACCGAATACAGGAAGTAATTCAATGAGTGTGAAATTTATTGATCTCTTTGCAGGAATAGGAGGGTTTCATGTAGCCTTAAAAAGATTAGGACATGAATGTGTGTTTGCCTCTGAAATTGATGAAAAGCTAAGAGTTTTATACAGAGAGAATTTTGGAATTACTCCAGCAGGTGACATAACTAAAGTCGATATTTCCTCTATTCCAAGACATGATATTTTATGCGCTGGATTTCCATGCCAACCATTTTCGAAAGCGGGTACTCAAGAGGGCATGAGTGACATCTTACGTGGAAATCTGTTCGATAATATTGTGCAAATATTAAAAGTACATCGACCAAAATACTTCATTCTTGAAAACGTTCCAAATTTAGAAAAACATGATGAAGGTCGAACTTGGTCGATCATGCAAACAGTACTTAAAGATAAGCTTCATTATGATGTGAGAATTCAAAAATTATCACCTCATAATTTTGGTGTGCCTCAACTTAGGAACAGAATGTTTATAGTCGGCACTACAGGAAACTTAAAATGTTTTCAGTGGCCAAAACCGCAAGATTATAATTATCAACTTGATTCATTCTTACAAGACAATTTAAATGATACAAAGCCAATACCCATTAGAGAGAAACAATGCTTGGAGCTCTGGAATAAATTAGTCAAAAACTTCCCCAAAACAACGAAGCTACCTTCTTTTCCAATTTGGGCCATGGAATTTGGAGCCTCTTACCCATTTGAAGACTGTACACCAAACAAGTTAAAGTCCAAAGAGTTAGCGAAGTTTCAAGGAGCTTTTGGAGTGTCTTTATATAGAATGACGAAAAAAGAACAGATTGAGAGACTTCCCAATTATGCTCGAAGTAAAGATACCAAATTCCCAACATGGAAAAAAAGATTTATAAGACAGAATAGAGAGTTCTATCTTACATATAAATCAATTATAGACCCTTTATTACCTGAGATTCAAAGGATGCCAAATAGTTGGCAAAAACTTGAATGGAACTGCAAAGGGGCATCAAGAAATATATTTGATCATATCATTCAATTTAGAGGCTCGGGAATACGAGTTAAAAAAGCAAATTACTTTCCCACCTTGGTGGCAAGCACATCAACTCAGCGACCGATAATTGGCTGGAAGGAAAGATATTTAAATGCCTCCGAGGGGAAATATTTACAGTCCCTTGAAGATATAAAACTTCCTAAATCGGGTACACTTAGATCTAAAGCTCTAGGCAATGCGGTAAATGCTAAAATAGTCCGTCTAGTAGCAGAAGAATTATTGGCCTCTGATTCCCTTCCAAAAGCAAAAGTAAATTCGAATTTCAAAAACAATGAAATGATCAAAGAACACGAGTCATAACATGCTTTCCATAGACCCCCGGAGGCAACCCTCCACCGGTAAAGATGCTGAACTTGTCCCCAAACATCCTCAGTTCGTTTATAAGGCTCCAACATGATAACTTTCATCAATTCTGTATCTTAATACTTGAAAATCGGAATATAAGCCACATAGGGGGTCAAAGCTCCGGAATTAGGGATAAGCACTCCCGAAATTCGCTAAGTCATTGGTTCACTACTTATTATGGAGTTGATTATCACATCCGTCGTAATACTAGGTTTCATAGTTGCTTACCGTAGAATAACAGAGAATAGAAGATACGAGGATGCAACCTACCTATCGAATCTACAACAAGTTGTTTCCTTTTTCGAGACTATAGGTAGGTTAGACGATTACATTACCTGGGTCCAAAGAGATGAAATCAAAGAAAGGTATTCCACTACTTCTCAATTCTTCAAAGGAAAATCCAGCTTTTACAAGAAAGAAGAAAGAGTCAAATCCTTCAACGACACTTATCAAAACTTTGATGACTACATAGTAGAGCATAATAAGAACTATGTCCAAACACAAAAGAGAATCCTTAGTCACTTCTTTGACAATATTGAAGGTAAGAATCTGGATGATCAACAACGCACAGCACTACTCACAGACGAATATTCAAACTTAATCATTGCGGGTGCAGGCTCGGGCAAAACCCTTACTATCATTGGAAAGGTTAAATACCTCATAGAGCATAAGGACATAAAGCCCCAAAACATTTTGTTATTATCCTTCACCAAAAAAACGGTAGATGAACTAAACGATCGATTGAAGAGAATCGGACTTGATACCAGGGCTACAACTTTCCATAAACTTGGGTATGACATCATCAAAAAACACCAAACAACTGCACCCGTCGTCACAAATGAAAATACTTTATATAAAGTCATTCAAAAGTATTTAGGGAAAGAAATATTCAGTGACAAGGAGGCCTTGCAAGCATTTATAGTCTACGTTGCATGCTACATGAACATACCGGATGAACCCGAAAAGTATGATTCAATAGGTGAAAAGTTAGACATAGAAAAAGGCATTGATTTTCAAACTATAAAATCTAAATGCGAGTCTACTCCCCTTAACAAAGTATCAAAAAGTTCACTTGACACTATGCAAGGTGAAAAAGTCAAGAGCCTTGAAGAACTGACTATCGCAAATTTTCTATACCTGAACGGCATTGAATACAAATATGAAATGCCCTATCCATTTGGTGAAACAACTTACAGACCTGACTTCTACCTCGTTGACTACGACATTTACCTGGAACACTTCGGCATTGACGAAAACAACAGAGCGAAATGGCTGAATGAATTCAATGAGAAGAAATACGTGGAAGAAATGCAGCTAAAGAGGGAGACACACAAAATCCACGAAACTAAACTATTAGAAACCTATTCATACTACAACAGAAATAACGTCTTGCTAGACAAGTTAAATGAAATGTTGAGAAATGAAAATGTAATCTTCAAACCAAGGGATGTCAAAACCATATACAAAAAGGTAGCAGACAATGACAAGAGCTTTGGAAAAGAAATAACGAATCTATTGGCAAGCTTTATCAGTCTTAGCAAATCAAGACAGTTAAGTTACGATTCAATCATATCACTATTTTCAGACGAAAGCAAAGCTGAGAATGAGTTCATGCTAAAAAGGCAAGAAATATTCTTGAAATTTGCACTTCAGATTCTAAAAAAGTATGATGAAACACTCAAAGAGAAGGATGAAATCGATTTCAATGATATGATAAACCAGGCAACTGAGATCATCAAAGCACACAGACCAGAATACGAATACAGTCACATTATCATTGACGAATATCAAGACATTTCATATGCTCGATTTAATCTAATCAACGAGATCCGGAAATTGTCTGGCGCAAGACTTATTTGCGTTGGTGATGACTGGCAATCGATTTATCGCTTTGCGGGAAGTGACATTTCCTTGTTTAGTAACTTTGAAAAATATGTGGGTAAATATGAGCAGTTATTCATTGAGCAAACCTATCGAAATTCACAATCCCTAATTGACATAACAGCAAAGTACATTCAAAAGAACGACAAACAAATACCAAAGAACCCTAAATCCAAGAAAGAACCTTATGAAGACCCAATTAAGATTGTGTCGTACTCCCAGGACAATGCTGAAGACATCTTCATTCAAGAAATCCGTGCACTCATAAATAAAAATGGCAGCAAATCCATTTTGGTTTTAGGACGTCATCGATTTGACATAAATGAATTTATTAAACTCACACCTAAGAGCAAGGTCAAATACTATGAGCGTGGTGACAAACTAGAAATAGAAGGGGTTGAGGATATTGATATCAAATACATAACAGCACATAAATCAAAAGGCTTAGAAGAAGACAATGTAATCATCTTGAATTTGAGAAATCACTTGTTTTCCCAACAAAATGACTGATGACCCGATGCTGTCTCTCTTACTCAGCGATAATGAACCATACCGTTTTGCAGAGGAACGAAGATTGTTCTACGTGGCATTAACACGAACCAAAAATGAAGTTGTACTGCTGGTTCCGAGTGATGTTTCCTTATTTGCGGAAGAGCTATTGACAGACAACGAGTCTCTGCAGACTGGTAACAATGAAAAATCAAGCTACACAAACTGCCCATATTGTAAAACAGGGTATCTTGTTATCAGGCGTAATGCCAATACAAACAGTGAGTTCCTGGGCTGTTCGCATTATCCAGGATGTGATCAAACATTTAACGCTTTAGAAATTTTAGAAGACAGCCTACTTTGCCCCAGTTGCCAGAGTGGTTTTATGACAAAAAGAAGTGGCAGATTCGGCAATTTCTTAGGTTGCACGAACTATCCCAAGTGCAAGAACACCATCAATTTACAATGACCTATAAGAATCGCTAATAAAAATAAACTGGCTTAGGTGTATGCATTCAAGTAAATTCTCAAGATTATCCTTCGCTTCATCCCTGATCTCCAGTGTACTGGTGCTGTTTTTGCTGAGCAGGGTCCCCTCACATATTGGACCCGATGAGTTTATCCCGACACCACCCATGCTACTGGTAGTCTGCACCTCACTTTCCTCCCTTCTCGGATTCCTTTTTGCTCTGTTAAGTTTCATTTACCAGGAACCCTCCAGCGCACTCAAGTGGATAGGCGGAATTGTCAATACTTTTCTATTTGTAGTGCTTGCGGGTTCGATCACCCTCTCTTTCATATGAACTGATCCATTGACAACACAACTAGGGCTCTCCTACCCTATCATCTGTCTAGCCTTACATCATATCTGAGAATACCCCACCGCCTTCAGAAAGACACGGTTTATATTACTCATGTTGCCTCGGTATGCTTCGTTGGAGGTAAGTTTCTTCCAATCCGGATGACTGAGGAAATTGGACCAGCCTGTTTTATTTTCCTCCAGGTTGGTGTTGGCAAGCATATAGGTTAGGCAGGGCATCTGATCACCGGCAATGTTTTTTCCATAGAAAACCATTGGCAAGCCTGCGTCGGCAAAGATGGGAAACTCGTCTTCAAACATCCTCAGTTTGTTCTTGAGGGCCCCTTCATGATGGCTTTCGTAAATCCTGAGTTCGTAGATCCCGGCATCATTGGGAATCACAAGTTCGGGAAACTCCTTGGTACTGTGAATCAGGCTGCTGCTGATCCTGCCAAAGGGTATAGCGGTTTGATCCGCCTCCAGGTAAGGAGCAGCGGCTTTAGTGTACTCTTCATCCTCGAATAAACTCCTCTCACTATTCTGAAAGCTGACAATATCCCGGTGAGGCACCAACAAATAGATCTTTCTGGGCAGTGATTCTCCCACTTCCTCAAAGACTCCCACATTTTCGGCACCCTGCCGGTTCAAAGCCGGTATAAGGGCTTCTTCAAAATAGGTATGCAACAAGTCCACCGAGCGGAAAAATCCGATTTCGTAGACTTTTAGTTCGTAGACCTGCGTCTGAGCACGGGCTGTGAGTCCGGTCAACAGGACCAGGCCAAGAATGGTTAGTATTTTCTTCATAGCGAGGGGGAAGATAGGGAAGATATTGCTTGCAGCAGCTTACACCTCCGGTGGTGTGTATTACAAATTTCCCTGACATACTTTATCGATGGGAACTCCAAGGAGTAAAAAGGGTTCTAAACCCTATTTAGTGGGTATGTGCAAAATGCATTATCTGCTTGGGTGTCCTCTTGGCAGGGCAGCTGCTGATGCCTGGCGACAGTTTTTCAAGACAATCGAATCCCTTTTTGTTTTGGCCTCAGGCCCACTGCCGTGGTGGCGTTCTTTGGCATTGCCCCAAAGAACCAAAGGTCTAGTCAACTCCCTAAGGTGGCGGGATAGCACTTGACTTTCCTGGGTTCTTTCACTTTGGGTGTATTTTGAACAGCCAGGGTGGATCGCGTGTATAACCGCTGGATCCATTTGGAATTCAGATGGCAAATTAACCCTGCTCGTAATCTACTGACTCTCTATGTATTATTTACACTTTGTGAACCCAAATGGATAAGGCTACCTTTTTCTTTGACAATAAATTCTCTTGCAAATCACAAACTGTCTTTTTCTAATTTCCTTTCAAGTCACACGCGATCTTGATGGCCACTGGGAGTTGACGTCCCTCAAAGCCAAACTTACCCCCATATCAAATCACAGGTGTTTCAGGAAAAGCAGCAGGTTGCGGGAGATATGTCATGCACACCCTCCGGTGGGGCTACTGACGAACCTTCGGTTGTCAGCATCCAGACATCTTTTGGCAGTCCCGAGTGCTCGGGAATGGGCAAAACAGCCAGCTGCCCGTTTGCGCGGTCACATGTTTGTTCTCCTCCACTGCATTCTATAAACTCACCCTTGGCTGACAGGCCTTGGTTTTAACCCGGATCATGCGTTAGGGTTTTGTCGTGAGAGTCAAAGATGCAATAAATACGGGTGCTCCAAGTGCTTTTTGACTCATGACCGAATGATCTCGAAGAGTCGAGCACGACAGTGCTAGAAATGAGGGAACCGCGAAAGCGGGTGGGCTAGCCATAGTCACCATTATGGTGAGAATCAAAAAGTGCTTACGTGCCCGTATTTGCAGTAGCTTTGGCTCGTAATAGAAATTCTAATGCATTATCCGGGTTTACCTGTCCAGGTTATGTAGCCTACTGTTTTCTCTTGGCCACGGTACAGCTCATACAGTATAGCCTGCGGCCGTTCCAGAGAACAAATGTAACAACTCAGACTCTAAAGACGCTTTTTCACATTGGTTTGGTGAATCAAAATTTTACAACAATATTGAAAATGCCCGATTAGATAAAATGGTCGCTTTCTGTAAAGGACTCCATAAGTTTAGAGAAAATCTACGACCTAATGACTATTTTGTTACCGCAATGCGGTCCTTCAATTTGTGACAAGAGCTACATTTTCCGTCGGTATTACATCGCGTTCTCACGAAGGGACTAGTTACTATCCTTCTCTTGTTGCTTAGAATTAGAAGAACGGATCTCTATGCATCACAAGCCATATGATAAACCGTTACTATGGCCACTCAATCTCTTTCACTTAAAATCCATCAGTTAAACTAAATCAAATGCAACCTCTGACAATTCTCCGTTTTCCTGGCATCGCTAATCACTTAAGAAAGCAGGCTCTTCTTGCTGTTTTGTCCTTTTTCCTCATGGGGTTCTCTCAGACTCCACCGATCACTCCGCAAGATCCTGATCATCCGGTGCTGAACGAAATCCGGCTGGTTCGGCAGGTTCCGATACCTATGCGTGATGGAACCATTCTCTATGCCGATATCTACCGTCCTGCCAAACCGGGAAAGTATCCGGTTATCGTCACTCGTACACCCTATGGTGTGCAACGCATCGGTGTTCACCATGAGCGGATGATGAAATTTGCACAGCGAGGCTACATAGGGATCGTTCAGGATGTCAGGGGGCGTTACGAAAGCGAGGGAAAGTGGGATCCTTTCCGTGATGAAGCTGAGGATGGCTATGATACTATCGAGTGGATCGCCGAGCAGGATTTTGCAAATGGAAAAATTGCCATGCAAGGTGGTTCATACCTGGGACATAACCAATGGGCAGCTGCCAGTCAGAGCCCTCCCAGCCTGGACGCCATCTTTCCCTCCGTTGCCTCCACCAACCTTTATGCAAATTGGATCACGATGGGAGGTGCCTTTCGGCTTAGTTTTAATTATGGATGGGGAGTAGTCCGTATGCCCAACCGCATCATGTTGCCTCAGACTTGGCATACTTCTGATTTTACTCCGGAAGAATTGAAATATGAAAATATCCTGATGCATCTTCCCCTGAAAAGTGGCGACCTACAGAGTGCGGGTTATACAGTACAGCATTATCAGGATTGGCTGGCCCATGAAAGTTACGACAACTATTGGAAGGCGGTCAGTGACGAAGAGCGTTTTGATAAGGTGATGGTCCCAGCCTATAACACCGGAGGATGGTTTGATATATTCCTAATGGGCACTTTGAACGGGTATACAGGGATGAAAAAGTATGGTGGAACAGAAGCGGCCCGTGCCGGTACCAGGTTGCTCGTTGGGCCCTGGGGCCACGGACCCAGAACTGGGTTTGGAGACCTGGAATTCGGGGACCATGCCTACATTGATCTTTTTGAGGAAGAGCTTCGCTATTACGATTTTCACCTGAAGGGCATCGAAAATGGGCTGGATCAGGAACTACCGGTTAAAATATTCTACATGGGTGAAAATTCCTGGCGGGAGGAAGAGGACTGGCCTATCCCCGGAACGCAATACAGGGAACTCTACCTGACAGCAGATGAACCAGCTAACTCCCTGCGTGGAGGTGGTAAGCTCACCTTCGATAAGCCTGCTACCGCTGGCACCGACCACTATACCTACGATCCCAATCTACCCGTAATGACCTACGGGGGAAATAATTGTTGTGGCACCCCGACTATAGCCGGGCCGAAGGATCAGCGAATCATTGAGCGTAGAAACGACGTTTTGGTATATACCTCGGAATACCTGAACGAACCGGTGACTGTGGCCGGCCCGATTACCATGAAGATACACGCCGCAACTGATGGTCCCGACACCGACTGGATGATCAAACTTGTGGATGTGTATCCCGACGGAAGTGCCTATCCGGTATCTGAGGGTATCCTGCGTGCCCGTTTTAAGGATGGCTTGGATACAATCACCCTCCTTACACCCAATGATGTTTACGAATTTGAAATTGAAATGACAGGAACCGCAAACGTATTTAAGTCCGGTCACCGTATTCGGGTAGACATTACTTCCAGCAATTTTCCCCAGTTTGACCGCAATCCAAATACGGGCAAACCACTGGGAGAGGATGCGGATGTGCGCGTCGCTCAACAGACCATCCACCACGGAGGAGACCGTCCCAGCCATATTGTATTGCCGATTGTTCCGGGATTCTAAACCAGTGTCCGGCATTGGGAAAAAAACTATTGGCACAACTAACGATCCTTCCTTGGATCAGTCCCGGGCCCGATCCCCTAAATCGCCTCAGGAGCATCTCTGAATTTCTCATACTTGCCGGTTATCTTACCAATGTAATAGGTGAGCGGAATTATCACTTTTCTCACCAATGTGGGCATTTCAACGATATCGTACTCCGAGACATATTTGGTAAGCAAAAATGCACCGTCAAAAGGATCGGGGTTAGGTGTTTTTTGTTGTGCCGTAGCGGCATATAGAGAAGACAGGTAGAAAATCACATTGTTTACCGGTTTTATCCAACAGCTTACCACCAACTCTTTATCACCACTGTTCCAAAACTTGTGGGGCTGATTCCGAAAGAAAGTAGCGCTTTGACCAGGTAGTAGCACTTTGGCCTGGTCATCTTCTAATTCGTAAGACATTTCCCCCTGAACCACTTCAAAATGCTCATCCTGCTTAAAATGAACATGCTTTGCCGGACCGCTACCAGGCTGAACCCGGCCTTCCAGTAATAATCTGTCGCCATCCGGTTCGCGAACAATTTCCTTAAAGGTGATTATTTCACCGTGCCCGTTGTTAATGGTTAATGGTAATTGATAGTTCATAATGCCTATACGTTGTGTATTACCTCAAAAATAGATAAATTTGGACACTGTCCAAATAAAATTGTACAATGTCCAAGAAAAAGAAGCCCACCCGTGATTTGATCCTGAACAAAGCCCTTGAATTGATCAACGAAAAAGGAATGGAGTATGTCGGATTAAGGGAAATAGCATCTATTCTCGGCATTAGGGTGAGCAACATCACCTATTATTTTCCAACCAAGGATGATTTGGTCAATCATTTTACCCTTGAACTCAATCAGGCAAATGAAGCCATATTCACGGATGAAACCGACTTGACGGTTGCTACTTTTCTCGAAAAACTGCATCAAGCCTTTCTAAACCAAATAAAGTACCGGGGGATCATGTTGAGTATGGTGCACATCATCACTAACAACAAAATAATTTCAAGCAGACATAAAGCCACCCAGGTAAAACGAAACGGAACACTGCTTCAATACTTACACTTGTTGGGGGACGGCGGCTACCTCGAAGCTCAAGGGGATGAGACGTTCGAACGATTAGCTGAGACCATTGCGATTATTGCCAAGTTTTGGATTTCCGAATCTGCGATTTCCTACAAGGACATCAAATTGGAGGATCAGATTCAATTTACGTTGGCGCTCATCGCCAATACCATCAAGCCCTACTGCACCAAAGATGCTCATCTTGAAATAGAAAGGTATTTTGCATCATTCTAGCTCTGGCCATGGAGGAGGGTATTCTAACGGCAGGTCCTTCTAGTCATTCCATAAAATATTTTCCAAATAGGAAAGATGCTGACAACCGAAGGTTCGTCAGTACATCAATGGAAAAGAAGGCCCCTACTGACGATGCTGTCAGCACCCTGCACGGCAGTGGACCACAGTAGGAAACCAGAACTAGCGGGCAGAAGCAAACACCTGAAAGTCAAAATTCCACAAAGGATGAAATATGAATAAGATCCAGATAAAGATGTCCTTATACAAGACCCACTATTTATGGCCACGTGCCACGTGGCAATTCACATTTAACAGGAAAGCTATTTTTTCGATTCGAAAACTAATTCAAAGTAATTTTTCAAGTGTATTAATTGTTTAGCGATTACATCCGGCTCATCTAAAGCCTTGGAAACAATAAAAGCTCCTTCGAAGATGACTTTAAATAAATCGGCTAAAGATTCTATATCTACATCCAGCCTGGTGTCATATTCACGTAAAACATCGTGTAGTAATATCTTCAGTGTATCTCTCCATATAGAAATAGAGTCACAAATATAATTATTGATTTCCTGGCTGAAATTTTGTGCCTCATAAATGAAAGAGGCATAAAGACATCCGGGATATGGTTTTTGCAAACTGGACATTGTATCGATAAACTCCTGTACAAATTGAAGAAGTCGCTTCAGGGGATCATCTCTGAAAAATTCGGTTTTCTCCAAAGCCCTGTCCATCTCAGCTTTATCTTCCCTGGCATGCTCTTGTATCAATGCAAGTGCCAGATCATTCTTGCTTTTAAAATGATAAAAGAAGGCTCCTTTTGTTATGGATGTTCTTTCCAGTATCTGATCAATGCTGGTACCTGAAAAGCCATTGTCCAATACTAATGCTTTGGATTCAGTCAGAATCTTATCTCTTGTCGGTTTGCCGTCTCTTCCCATAACGCAAATATAAAAAATTATACAGACTAGTTGGTATGTTTAAATATTTGTCTATATTTGTACCGACTAGTTGGTATACTAACAAACATTATTAACCATTAAAATTTTTTATGATGATTACGATTAAGTACACAGCAGTGCTAATGACTCTTATATTGTTGGCATCTTGCGAGGCACAGGAAATGACCATAGAAGATCCTGCGCAAAAGCACACCAAATTTACAGTTACCGCAAAAGGACCTTCAGTCGGGCAGGTTAAAGTCAAAACTGACCCGAAAACTGGCCAGCAAGAAGAGGTAACCTGTTATCTGGTAGAATTGATAGATCCATCAACGGGTGAGACCGTAGGTACTATTGAAGATTGTGATATAGAAACTGTAGAGCTGTCGGATGGATCCTATCTCTCACAGGTTCTGTCCAAATTCATTTTGTACGGTAGAGGAACCATTACTTCCCGGGGTGAAGTATTACAAAAGCCTATCGGTGATGGTAAATATATAACATCCTCAAACCCAGACTATGATAATGTGGTTGATGTTACTTCTGAATTTGCTGGTGCCAGCGGTAAAGTAATGCTCGATGGCGAAATTGATTTAAACCAGTATGAGAACAATATCATCATTTTCAACTGCAATTTCACCATTGATGTGGAATCGATTTGATAAGAGAAATGTATGATTATTCTCTTAAAAGCAGCATATACCCATAAAGCAGCATATACCCATCTTCCTCAAAAAGGATAGATGGGTATTCTTGTGGACGTTTCGTCATCAGAACCTGGTTAATGAAGGCAGGCTTTCAGTGTAAATAAAGTGGGTATCGTATCATTTACCAGCAATGAAGTGGACAAGGTCAGCACCTGCTGACACCTCTATCCGCGGTGCCTGATAGAACCGCATGGGCTTAGCCATGGTCCCGGTAACTTTCCGTCCCCAAGTCTAAATTCCCATCGATTACAGCGATCATTGTATCTTCAGCATAATGGATCGATACTTAAGAGCCTATTGGTGCATGGTATGCTGCTTCTTGCTGCAAGCAGCATTGGGTCAGCAAGAGCCCATATCCACCTTTCATCCACTCAATAGCAAAGCCTATGGCATTGCTGAAGGCTTACCTGATCGTTGCGTCGAATATGCCTTTATTAACAATCCGGGCAACAAACTCAATATCATACCCTGTCAGCATGCCCAGATTTCTTATGGTCAATTGCTCTATCAGATCAATGGTTATCAGCCATTTCTCGAGGACGTGATCGTTGACTCCATCGATGCCAATGTTATCATTCACAGCCTGGGCATGAAGGGTGATTGTATCAATTATTATGAGATAAGTAGCGTGTAAAAAACCAGATTTATGGCAAGGAATAACATCATTGGAAATAACCAACCCTTCACAGGCTTACACCATTTCACCCTCCTGGGGTTTGTTTTACTATTGCTTACCGGGGTGAATCTATTTCCAAAAAATGTAAGCAAAACAGTAGCCGAGAAACCCAATGTGGTCCTGATCTATCTTGATGACAGCGGCTATGGAGATTATGAACACAATGGTAACCCTACCATTAAAACCCCCAATATCACCCGGTTAAAGAATAGCGGTATTAATTTTAGTCAGTTTTATGTTACGTCTCCGGCTTGCTCGGCATCGCGGTATTCGCTTCTGACCGGACGCTATCCGGGGCGTTCGGGTTTGGGATCATGGGTTATAGGTCCGAATGCCGAAAAACATATTCATGAAAACGAGGTAACCATTGCCGAAGGCTTGAAGTCGATTGGTTACAAAACCGGCATGTTTGGCAAGTAGCACCTGGGCTCTCCCAATGACAAAAATAGCTACACACCCAAGTCGTTACCATTGGCTCACGGATTTGATGAGTGGATTGGCACTAATGTATCGCATGACTATGATGTTGCCATGCTGATGAAAAGTAATCCTGCTGGAAATGACCCCATTCCCGGCTATGAATTAATCGCCAAAGACCTCCCTTCAGATACCAGGGCATCCGAATCCTTGACGGGCATTTGTACAAGAGCAGCGGTCCAGTTTATTAAAAAAAATAAAGACGATCCCTTTTTTGCCTATGTCCCTTACAACATGCCTCACCTGGGTTTATTTCCCAGTGACCAATTCAAGGGAATATCTAAAAATGGAGAACTGGGAGATGTCATGGAGGAACTCGATGCTTCCGTTGGTGAAATATTGAATGCTCTGGAGGAATCCGGTATCAGAGAAAATACGATCGTCATTTTTTCATCGGATAATGGACCCTGGATAAAATTCGCCACGGTATCGGAATCAAAGTATGGCGACACCCGGTTAAAGGTAGGATATGCGACGCCCTTTCGGGATGGGAAAGGCTCCACCTGGGAAGGAGGCCACCGGGTACCGGGAATAATCAGTTGGCCTGCCCAAATCAAGGGAAACCAGCAGGAGCAAACGCCCATAAGTACATTGGATATCCTGCCCACCCTGTTTTCTATTACCGGGGTTGATTTGCCAAAGGACCGAACCATCGACGGACGTGATATCAGCAACCTGCTCATGTCCGAAGAGCAAGACCAGGGATTAGAACCCTTCACGTTTTTCTACAACTATAACGACAACCTGCCTTCGGCCGTCAGGAAAGGACCCTGGAAACTGCATGTTCGAATTGGTTCGCAAACCAACGACAATTATGGCTTTGTAGCATCCGAAGAAAGCCCTCTACTATTTCAGGTTGAAGAAGACCTAGGTGAAAGAATTGACCGGGCTGCAGAGGAAAGGGAGATCACTACCGATTTACTGGCAGAACTGAAAGAATTTAAAGCGCAATTAAGCCAGGAAGGCAGTTTTTGGGATTAGGTTACATTTGGTACGAAAACATTTAAAATGACACCTTGCACTTCGAGATTAATCCTAATTGTCACACTCGTGTGGACTCTATTTCCCCACCGGATCACCGCACAAAACAGCCAGCAGCCGAATATCATCATCCTCTATACGGACGATCAGGGTACTATCGATGCCAATTGTTTCGGAGCTACTGATTTATACACCCCCAATATGGATAAACTGGCAGCAACGGGAGTGCGGTTCACCCAGTTTTATGCCGCTGCCCCGGTTTGTTCACCCTCCCGGGCTGCCCTGATGACCGGCAAAACACCCCTGGCTGCCGGATTATCTGGAAATGCATCGTCTCAACCCGGAGGTCATGGCCTACCTGCCGAAGCATTGACCATCGCCGAAAAACTGAAAGAAAATGGATACACAACCGGTCACGTAGGTAAGTGGCACCTGGGTTACACCCCGGAAACTATGCCCAATGCACAGGGATTTGATTATTCCTTCGGTCATATGGGAGGATGCATCGATAATTACTCTCATTTCTTTTACTGGCACGGCCCCAACCGGCACGATCTGTGGGAAAATGGCGAGGAAGTCTGGATGGATGGCGAATATTTCCAGGACCTGATGGCGGATAAAGCCGATCAGTTCATCGCGGCTAACCAGGATAATCCCTTCTTTCTCTACTATGCCCTTAATCTGCCCCACTACCCGCTCCAGGGTACTGAGAAATGGAGGGAACATTATCAGGATATGGAAAGCCCCCGCAATATGTATGCGGCTTGTGTATCGACAGTGGATGAAAGGATCGGCCACCTGCTAGCCCAACTGGAGACCCTCGACATCCGGGACAACACCATCATCATTTTCCAGTCTGACCATGGACATTCCATGGAAGAACGGACCTTTGGTGCTGGTGGCAGTTCAGGCATTTACCGGGGTGCCAAGTTCTCACTATTTGAAGGAGGTATCCGGGTGCCTGCCATCATCAGCTGGACCGGTAGCCTTCCCCAAAATGAGGTCAGAGACCAGATGTGTGTCAATGTGGATTGGTTCCCTACCCTACTGGATCTGTGCAACATCTCTTATGACCACTCATCCTTTGAAGGCAAAACCATGAAAAAGGTCATCATGGAAAATGCCCCCACTTCACACGATACCTTCTGGTGGCATTCCAATCAAAACCGTTGGGCCGTGCGCAAAGGCGACTGGAAACTCCTCAAAAACCCGATCGATCCGTCACAAAAAGATCCACTTCCGGAAAGTGATTCTTTCTTCCTGGTCAATATTCAGGACAATCCTAGGGAAAGGGAAAATATGGCCAGTCAGTTTCCTGAGAAAGTAGAGGAACTGATGCAGGAGTATGAGGAGTGGTATGGGAAGTGGGAGTAGGTGATATTAAATTACACTTTCAATAACACAATTGTTACATTAGATAGGGATATATACTTATTCTGGATCAAAAGAATGAAATATTCTAATAAACATCTCCGGAAACAAGATTGGGATTATGGTTGGGATGCTGCCTATTTTATCACCATCTGCACCCAACAAAGGGAGTGTTATTTTGGTCATGTTGAGAAAGGAGAAATGAATTTATCACATATAGGAATCATTGCTGATGTACTGTGGCATGAAATAAAAAACCATGCAAAAAATATAAAACTGGGTGAATACATTGTGATGCCCAATCATGTTCATGGAATTCTCATTTTGGATGGAAATCTGACTGTGGGCACAACACATGTGTTGAGCCCACAGTCAAAGACAACCGATCCTGCTGAATCCAAAAAAACCATAGGCCAATTGAGATTCCAGAATCAGGGAAAGAATACCATTTCCTCCATTGTGGGTTCATACAAATCGGCAGTCAGCAAACATGCCAGGAGGTTAGGGTTTGATTTCTCCTGGCAGTCCCGGTTTCATGACCACATCATCCGGGATGAACATGCCTATCTAAATATTTCCAATTACATTGAAAATAATCCAGCTAAATGGGAAGAAGACCGGCAGAAACAATACATATCCAAATCCTGAGTAAATGAAAGTCCAATCTTTACCCCGGTTGACCCTATCCTACACTATACATTCCTCACCAACTCCACTCCTTTTTGCTCCAGTTCTGTTAATTGTTGCTGATAATTTTCGGACGAAAGAGGTTTGATGGCATCCAGGCACAAGGCACACTCAAATCCAGCACCCAGGGCATCCAGGATTGAAAAATAGACACAGATATCGGCGGCCAGTCCACAGAAGTATAGTTTCTTAACACCCAGCCCTTTCAGAAAGCCCTCCAGACCGGTTTGCTTTTGGTGACCATTGTCATAAAATCCACTATAGCTGTCAATGGATGGATCCATACCCTTGCGAAAGATGGCCTGTACCTTGTTCATTTTTAAGTCAGGGTGAAAGTCCGCACCCCTGGTACCCTGCACACAATGATCCGGCCACAGGGTTTGATCCTGTCCCTTCCACTGGATTACATCGAATGGTTTTTTGTCTTCATGGGAGGAGGCAAAACTGCTGTGGCCAGGAGGGTGCCAGTCCTGGGTAGCGTAGATATGCTCAAAAGAAGACTGCAGGGTGTTTACCCCCGGGACGATCTGCTCTCCATCCGGAACCTCCAGGGCTCCACCGGTCACAAAATCATTTTGCAAATCAACGATCAACAATGCTTTCTTCATAGGCTGTATTTATCAACTAAGCGATTTCTCTCCGCTAATAATTCCTCTCCCACCCCGATTTTATACGTATGGGGATTCTCAAAGCGACGGTATTCGTCCGGTAACAAGGTTAGCTGTTGCCGACTGTATTTTCCAATGTCTCTGAGTGCAGATTTCACACCCTGCCTCCTTCCGCTTTTCATGGCATATTGTAACATGGGTTTTTGTACAAAAGACGCTACTTCGGTCGACTTGTGCGGTTCAAAGGGATGAATGGCTGTTTTTATTTCATGCTCTTCCCTGAGGCAAATCGCATCTATCCCCAGGTAGTTACCAGCATCATCCAGCATGCGATAAACCTGCTTTTTGTGTGGAAGTGTAGTCTTGACCATCGTTTCTGACAACTTGATACTGGGTCGATCAGCCACGAGCGAAAGTTTATACACTCCATCCAAAGCCGCATCGGGCTGACCGGTAACCAGGCTGGTGCCGACACCAAAAAGGTCGATAGGTGCACCCTGTTCCAGCAGGCTCTTGATCACATATTCGTCGAGCTGATTGGAGGCGGCAATTTTCACGTCATTCAAGCCGGCCTCATCTAGCATTTTCCGACTCTTCTTTGCCAGATAGGCCAGGTCTCCACTATCCAGTCGAATCCCTTTCAAGTGATGCCCCTTCTCTTGCAGTTCGTGCCCAACGGTTATCGCATGAGGGACTCCGCTCTGAAGTGTATCGTAGGTATCTACCAGAAGAACCGTTTGATCTTTCCAAATATCAGCGTATTCTCTAAATGCGGTCAGTTCATCTTCATAGCTCTGAATAAAGGAATGTGCCATCGTTCCAGAAACGGGAATGTCGAAGTCATTGCCTGCCCGCACAAAACTGGTGGCATCGAATCCTCCAATCACCGATGCTGCCACCGCATAATAACCGGCTGGTCCATGTGATCTGCGTAAACCGAAATCAATCAGCGTCCTATCCCCTGCTACAGCCCGCATGCGACTGGCCTTAGTGGCTACAAGTGAATAGTAATTGAGCGTATTCAAAAGCAAGGTTTCTACTAATTGGACTTCAATCAGCGTGCCTTCAACCTGCAATATGGGCTCGTTGGGAAAAACAACATCGCCTTCTGAAAAGGAGAACACATTTCCCTGGAATCTGAAATCCTTTAGATATTCTAAAAATTCAGAATAGAATCCCTGATCCCGGAGAAAGGTTAGATCTTCTTCGCTAAAAGTGAGTTCCTCCAGTATATCCAGTAGTTCGCTAAGTCCTGCGAAAACCACATAGCCACCTTTGAAAGGCAGCTTCCGGAAGGAATAGTCAAAAA
>JAUILF010000393.1 GCA_030433135.1 Bacteroidia bacterium
CGGAACATGGGCGATGGATTGTTCCTTTTTGGTTGCAGTAACAACCACCGGGGCCGCTTCGATGGAAACAGGCTCCATGACTATAGACCGGACCACATTGGAACCATCCATAATCTCAATAGTGTCATCAAGGGGGCTATACCCTAAGATACTGGCCGACAATATATACTCACCCGGATCCAGATATTTGAACTCAAAAGTGCCATCCTCCTGAGATATAGTGCCACCACTTCCCGGATTGAGCACCAGGTTGACCCATGGAAGGGCCTCCATGGTCACAGCATCAAAGACACTCCCCGAAATTTCAGCAGTTTGATGGTGCCCACTATCATGTACCGCAGAGGCCTGACTCCACAGCCATATGGGACAATGAACAAACAGGATCATAACAACATACACCTGTCCTGTCCAAGCCTTCATCACTGTCTGTTTAATTCATATACCACACTGGTAAAAAGGCAAAATCAGCCACAAAGTCGAGGTCAACATCATCTCCTGCCGCAACAGTAATTGACTCAGGGGCAGGGAAATTTAAAACCGACATGATGTTTCCACCCCCAAAATCTACCCGAATTTCAACACCATGACTGACCTCAGTGGAGTTACCCCAATAAACACCTACTGTAGCAGTACGCCTGCTGGCGTCATTCACCAGGTTGTGCCTGAAACCAAGAGCCAGGGCAGAGTATGTGCCTGGTTCTACCTCCAATTCATAATCATAGGAGGTCCTACCTGGTTCGTATTCCAACACCAGAGGATTCTGGGCATTGTAAGGAGCACCAAGTGCAAAATTTCCTCCCGGAACACCAGGTCCAAAGAATCCATCCGGCACATCTCCCCATCCTGCAGGTGGATCCAGTGAATAATCGGGGAAAAGAGTTAACTGAACTTCACCGCTATCCTGATACTCTTGCCATACATCGGCATTTTCGATCGTGATTGTACCACGTAAAGTAGCTGTGGTTGGATCCTCATCATCCTTGTCACAAGCAGAAAACAATACCAGTACCAATAAGCTCAGGGCAATGGCTGACGCAGACTTATTTAGTAGATAATTCATTAGTTCCAAATTCTCGGTTAAGCCTGCAAAGCTATCCAGATATCCTTACCCATGTAATGGTTTACAAAACAAAGAAAGTCTTTATGACAGTATTATGACAGGAAATCAACCGCTTCCAATAATCAGGGCCCACTCCCACTGTGAGTTATGATGAACTCATCAGTTCTTTGCCGGAATTCTTCGAGTTGCTTCCTGAAAGCAGGGTCTGTTGCCAGATTGTGATCCTCCCATGGATCCTCGTGGAGGTTGTAGAGCTCCTCGTGTTGCAGATCCTGCCGGTAACGAAAATATTTCCATTCTTCCGTTCTTATTCCTTCACTCTGAGGAATGTAGTCATGATCAAACAAGTGCTCGCAAAAGAAAGTAGACCGCCACTCAACATCCTGTCCATGAACCAGGGGTACCAGGCTCTGCCCCTGCATCGTATTGGGTAACTTTACTCCGGCAAATTGCAAGATGGTAGGGGCAATATCAATATTAAGTACCATCTCATCACGATCTTCATTGTGCTGTGTATTTCTGGGATCAAAGATGAGCAGTGGCACTCGTAGTGAAGGTTCATACATCAACCACTTGCCGGCAAATCCCCGCTCACCCAGAAAGTAACCATTATCACCCATCAGCATGATTATAGTATTATCGGCAATCTCCAGTGAATCCAGAACTCTCCGGACTTTTCCAATATTCTCATCCACTGCACTAATCATGCGGTAGTAGCCTTTTACACTTTGCTGGTACTTTTCGGGTGTATCATACCTCCACAACCACCGCAGGTAGTTTAACCCCTCTTTCACATACTCAGGCTGCTCAGCAAAATGCTGTTGATCGCTCATAGCCGGAGGAGGGATTTCTATGTCTTCATACATGGCATCATACCTCTCCGGCCAAACGTATTGATCCGGATTGGCATCAGCAGCATGAGGAGCATGAAAACTCACTGACAGACAAAAAGGTTGATCCTCGGGTCTTTCTCTCAGAAATGTCGATACGCGGTCACCAATATGATCGGTCAGATGCAAGTGTACGGAACTACCGGGACCCGTAAGACGATGGTAGTTTTTCTGAGAGATTGATTCGTATACATCAAACATCTCCTCCTCCTCTTTCTTCTCAAAGTTGACGCCTACTTTACCAATCATACCGGTATAATACCCTTGATCTCTCAATAGAGTGGCATAACTTTTCCTGGTTAACTTTTTATCAAGGGGTGGGGTTCCGAAGGTATACCCATGAGACCGTTCATATTGCCCACATAAGATCGAGGCCCTGCTGGCTGCACATATGGGGGTAGTAACGAAAGCATTAGTAAAAAAAACTCCTTCTCCGGCTAGTCGATCCATTTCAGGGGTCCGAATGATCTCATTGCCATGGTAACCGATGGCATCCCATCGTTGATCATCTGTCAGGATAAAAAGTATATTAGGTTGCTCAGTATGCTGCCCTGCAAGTGGGCCTGACAACCCGATAATTAATAAACTGATCAATATTCTCATCATGGGATTAATTCGGTAACACCTTCATTTTGCATCCTGGGTCCGGGTGTACTTCTTCCTTCGTCAATATACTGTTGCATCAAGGTACTTAGAGCCTCCACAATCTGGGGGAACTCTGCCTGAACATTATGCTCTTCTCCAGGGTCATCATCCAGGTTATAAAGCTGCAGTTTGGGCATATCCAGGCTGTCTGCTACCTGAGGTCTGGGGTAACTCCACCCCCCTGATCCGGGACAAAAAGCCAGTTTCCATTCTCCTTTGCGGATCGCAAAGGAGCCATTAATGGAATGATGTACCGTAGCTTCTCTAACATTTTGTATGACAGTATCGGGAGATAACATGAGGGGCAGGAGATTATAACTGTCTTCACCAGCTCGTACCGGAAGATCCTGACCGGTAATCGCTGCAGTAGTTGCGAGCAGATCGGTCAGACAAATCGTTTGCTCCGTAACACCCGGAGAAATTCGATCAGGCCAACTGGCGATATAAGGAACTCTGTGCCCTCCTTCAAAAATATCGGCTTTGTGTCCACGGTATATCCCGCTGGGGTCATGCCCCGCACCAGCAAGTTCTTCGAAATTGGCCATAGGGCTACAACCATTGTCACTGGTGAAAATCACCAATGTATTGTCTGCCTCACCAGTCTGCTCCAGGGCTGCCATAATCTGACCAACCACATCATCCACCATCAGGACAAAATCACCATATTCATTGGTACCCGAAACACCCTGAAATTTTTCAGTGGGTAAAATCGGGGTATGGGGCGCTGGAAGCGGGAAATACAAAAAGAAAGGCTCTTCCTCAAGAGCTTGTTTCTCAATATATTCCACTGCCTTTTCTGTCAGGACCGGCAGAACTTCTTCATGAACGAAATCCTCTCCGACCGGTCCTTCTCGCCAGAACTTCTTGCCTCCCATAGCTTCAATCGTGTCCACGGTATTTGAGGTAATGATATTATTGTCAATATAGAAATAAGGTGGAATATCCAGAGACGCAGTAATGCCAAAGAAATAGTCAAAACCCAGTTCGATAGGTCCGTTTTGGATGGGTTCGTTAAATCGTATGTTTTCCAAAGAATCAGTAGACCAATCCAGACCAAGATGCCATTTACCAATGCAGGCGGTATGGTAGTCAACCTGCTGCAAAAGGGAACCGACGGTCATTTGTGCAGGCTCTATCAAATGCGGATCATAGCTCCAAAGAACACCATTTTTCAGCCTGCTCCTCCAGGCATAACGACCGGTTAGGATGCCATACCTCGTAGGTGTACATACAGCCGAACCACTATGCGCATCGTTAAAACGCAAACCTCCTGCTGCCAACTGATCCAGATGGGTAGTTTCCAATTGAGAACCAGCATTGTAACATGACAGATCTCCAATGCCAAGATCGTCCGCCAGGATGTATACAATATTGGGAAGAGGTTCCTCCCCGGGATCAGTCACACAACCACATAAACCGATAAGAAGGGCCAGTACAAGAACAGATAGTCGATTAGGCATGAAACGTAAATGTGTTATTCGATAATAAGTTATCCGGATTCCCCATAGAAACCTATCTGATTAGTCAAGGGCTAAATATAAGAATGCCATGAATCAATGACTCACGGCATCCATCTAAATTTTATATTATCTCACATTCTACTCAAAATCGTGAAAGCGAATGGGAAGTGTGATCTGAACATCCACATTCTCACTTTCGTAAGTCCCTGGTGTCCATTTATCCAGAGTCTGGACTACCCGTTTCGCTTCAGCACTACAGGGTCCACAATGCGGAGTTTGGTCAATCACCCGAATGCTGGCTGGATCTATCATGCCATTAGCTTTTACCACAAAAGTGGCGTACTCGATGTGATCTTGTGAGTCATCAGGAGTTACGCTCATATCAATGGAACTGTTCAGCTTCCGCTGAAGATGCATATGCTGACAATGTTCCGGATTCTTCTTGTTGGCACAAGCGGCTTCATCATACATTGGAGGAGTATCATATTCCGTCAGCTTTCTGGCAACCTCCTCTGGTTCCACTGCTTCCAGATCCATTTCTTCCACCATAATAATGGGAACATAGGTAGTCCTGTGAGGAACAAAGACGATCATCTCATCTGATTCCTGTACTTCAGCCTGAACCACTTCTTCGGCCATTATCGGTTCTTCATATTTTTCCGGTTCGGCTTCCACAACAGGAGCTTTGGTCTGATGCCGCTCGCTGAGGGCCTTGCGTTCGGAAACCATCACTACGGGAGGTGCAGCCTCTATGGTTGGTGCTGGTTCAGCCGGTGGAGGCGTTGACTCTTCGGCCGTTGAATCACTATCTGAACCACCACATTGGGTGAAAAGCAAAGCACCAGCCATCAGAATTAATAGCAGAAAATAACGACCTGTGGCCATGGACGAAAAAGACAATTTTGTATTCATCATTTAATAATTTTGGATCAATTAATAGTTAATAAGGTAATGCACTATGATGTAAGAGAATGTTCGCTATCTCCCTGACAGTGAGCAAGGAAAAAAGATCTCAAGTATCTCCAATATTATTACATCTATCAAAATCCTGTCAGCCTCGACTAATCCAATCCTTTCCAGGTAAGGAGCCTGTGATCCCAAGTCATCATCAAAATAAGAAATATCCAGGTCATTGCGAAAAACTACCCTTGCATTATATTTCTTTACTTTGCAAATCAGTACAATTCACGAAAAACCGAAGTTACCCAGACCCTTACCAGCCAAAGCGACAGCATTATGAATCACCTGTTATTTCACTGTTTGTATTCGTGTTTCCTGTTGATGTTGGTAAAATGTAGTTGTTTTTCTCTCCTTCACTTTTACAAGATATCAATATAAAAATCAATACAAATAAGGTTGCTAGTTTGTTCATAGTTTAGTGTGTTTAGCTTTTAAATATTTTAAGTTTCATTCCTGGTTTCAAACTTTTA
>JAUILF010000394.1 GCA_030433135.1 Bacteroidia bacterium
TGTCGACCTGACCGATTCACGACTGATCCGGTCACCTCAGCATGTCTTATTTGATAAAGTCAATTACTATCTTGAAAAGCTGACACCACAACATCCGGACTCAATCATTCAGTCAATGGATTACTTGCTGGAAAAGATGGAGCCTTCGGAAGAGATCTATAAGTACTATCTGGTTCAGTTTCTTAATGATTATGCCAACAGTAAGATCGTCGGGATGGATGCCGTGTATGTGCATCTGGCTCTGAAATACTACGCAGCCGGGAAAGCTCCCTGGATAGCTGAAGAACAACTTGAAAAGATTATTGCTAACGCCAGGGATGCAGAACCAACGTTGATAGGAAAAATCGCACCGGACTTTACCGTACAGCTAAGGGATAGTACCGATATATCGCTGTATGACATTGAGTCTCCCTACACTGTATTGATTTTCTGGGCACATGACTGCGGTCATTGTCAGAAAACATTACCCGAACTGCTGGAATTTTATGAAGAATACCACCCAAAGGGTGTTGAGATATTTTCCGTTTGCACCAAGCTCAATGCAGACGAACCCCCATGTTGGGATTTTGTAGATAAAGAAAATCTCAGTGTCTGGATCAATGCATCTGACAAGCAGGGAGGGCGATCATTCATTCATTCGAAATATAATATCAAGAAGACTCCCAAGGTACTGGTACTGGATGAGCAGAAGAAGATCGTCAGTAAGGAGCTAGGGCCCGAACAATTATATCAATTTTTTGAACAACAGTTTGGTGAAACAGCTGAGACTGCCGGTAAATAGATAGAAATCCGGAGACTGACTGCACTATAAGGTGTTCTGTGTATGAACACGCTTGATACTCCGACGGTATCAGTATGATGAGTGTGAGTATTCATAGCTGCAGATACTTGTATGATAGCACGATTCACTGCTCTCTCACCCGTACTTTCCTTCTCAGTAAGGTTTTGATCTGCTTCATACGGAATTTGGGACAGTAGCTCCAAAATTGGTGGAATTTATGTAGCTTTTATCCTGATGGTCAAGAAGTTCTAAATGAAATATCTGTCTTTAGTATTCATTTTATTGACTACAGGTGTGGAGACCTTGTTGGCTCAGTCGGATTTGTACCGATCTTCCGGAGGGATCGTGCATTTTATCTCCAAAGCCCCTTTGGAAACCATTGAGGCCAGGTCGAATTCTTTAAAAGGTGTCATTAAGCCATTGGACCATACTTATGCCTTTTCTATGGATATATCCTCTTTTGCAGGGTTTAACAGTCCATTGCAAGAAACACATTTTAATGAAAATTACCTGGAGTCTGAAGTGTTTCCCACAGCTACTTTTACCGGAAAGATCATTGAGGACGTGGACTGGGAAAGTACTGAAGTACAGCAAGTAAGGGCTAAGGGAACACTGACTATTCACGGTGTATCCCAGGAGCGAATTATCAAAAGTAATCTGGTGGTTGATGAGAATAGTGTTCGCATACAGTCGAATTTTTCAATTCCACTAGAGGAGCATGATATTTCGATACCGAAAATCGTTGCTCAAAAAATTTCTGAAGTAATTGAGGTCACAGTTGAAATAACTTTATCCAAGGAATCTCCTGCAAATTGAAGTCGCTGCTAAAGGTCATGATGCTAAGCTTGTTCAAACTGCACTTATTAGGGCAGGCTCCTCATTTCAATCAGCATGATTTTTCAAAAACGTCAGAAGGTGAGATCAATGTTTTGCAACAGGGCACTAGAGGTTTTCTGTGGATTGGCACCACCGATGGACTTTACCGGTATGATGGATTCACATTCAAATCATTCCACCCCGGCGACACTGTGACAGATTTTAACGTGTCAACGGTGTACGGTGGGGACTCAACCCGAATTTGGGTAGGTTGCGAAAGTGGTCATGTTTATGCTATGTCGATGACTGGAAGTTTTGAGTTGCTCATACCTGAAGAAGAGGTAACAGGAAAGCGGATAACCGGGCTGGTTATTGATCATTCCGGTCAGGTATGGATAAGTACCTACGGTGCGGGATTGTTTGTGATGAGTAGTAGAAAACTCCACCACCTTGATCGCGAGGATGGATTAATAGATGATGAAATATATGGAATGGCATTGAGTCATGATGGAAGTATATGGGTTGCTACTGATAACGGTGTCAGTATCTGCAGGTTCGATGGTGAAGAAAAGGTCATTCATAATCTGAGACAGCAGGATGGTCTCAATGACGAAATCGTTTTTGCCTTGCAACCCGATGAACATGGCATGTGGATCGGATTTGAGTCAAATGGCTTCTGTTACTACCATTCAAAGACAGGAGAAATTAGCAGACCTGTTGGTAAATGGACAGGAGGACCGGTTACAGGTTTTGCGACGTTCCAAAATCATTCGAACTGGATTGCTACAGAGCATGAAGGAATTTATCGTGGACAGGGTACGGATATTGAAACATACGAATCATTGATCATACCTGACGTCACAAGAATCGATGATTTATTGGCCGATCGTGAGGGTAATATCTGGATTGCATCCAGGAACCAATTGTATTCTGCTCAGATCAATATAGAGCTTTGGCAGATTCCTCATGGAGAGATTCAGGCGGTCCTTGAAAATGAAGATGGAGATTTATGGTTAGGAACGCAGAATGGTCTTTATATAAAAGGGAATGCTCAATGGACTAAACACAGCGGGATAGATGCCAATGTAATTTCACTATATGAGGATAGATATCATCAAATATGGATAGGAACTTTCGGTCAAGGTGTTGCTGTTTGGAACCCTGCCACGGAAAAATGTACCTGGCTGAGCGAAAGCAATGGATTGAAAAATGGCAGTATACTGGATATTGATGGTTATGGTGACCGGGTATGGTTGGCAACACTGGGCGGTATAGTTGAAGTTAACAACCACGAGTTAAGTTCAGGCTCTCAGTTGTCTTTCCTCAATATGGATGAGTCTAATGGCCTTTCGGCAAGTTTCTTCTACAGTGTGTTCGCTGATGATAAAGGTAGAATATGGTTTGGCACCGATGGGGATGGCATTCTGGTTATGGAAAATGAAATATTCAAGAGCCTTTTACTGGAAAAAGGTATCCCTGCGAAGACGGTTTATTGCTTTAACCAGGACCAAGATGGTGACATCTGGGCTGGAACTGCCGACAATGGAGTGTTCCACATTTATCAGGATACCTTCAAGCACTATACATCGTCAGATGGACTGCGAAATATGTCCATTAGTGCCATTGGAATTGACGATCAGAACCAAATCATACTTGTTCATTCAGAGGGCTTTGACATACTTAATAAGGCTAACCAAAGAATCAAACATTATGGGAGCAGGGTAGGAGCTGACGATCTGAATCCGGCTATGAATGCCATTCACCATCCCGGTCAAAGTCAGACCTGGATAGGGGGATCTGATAAACTGATAAGACATACCTGTCTCGGCCATCTAACAGCCAACTATCCCGGTCTTGTGCTCAATGATGTGTCAGTTATGGGAAGATCCGTTGAAACTCATTTTCCGGGAACCTTTGGACCCGATGATCATTTCATTGAAATTGAATATTCGGGGATTTGGTTGTCAAATCCCGATGAAATCAGTTACGAATACACATTGAGTAATTATGATATGGAGTGGAAATCAACTTCTGATCGCCAGATTTCATACTCACAGTTAGGTCCGGGCACCTATGAATTTTTAGTCAGACCAGTGCTTCATGGCCAAGCAATTGATGAAGCTGAGATTCAATATGCTTTTGTAATTAAACCCCCATTATGGCTACGACCGATTTTTTTTATTCCTGTAGTAATACTAGCCGGGTTGCTACTATATTGGATGCAAAAGTACCGTGAGAGAAAAGTTACCCTCGAAGCAACATTGGCGAGAGAAAGGATTGAATCCCAATATGAAGTTTTAAAGTCTCAGATAAACCCCCACTTCCTCTTCAATAGCTTCAATACCTTAGCCAGTATTGTGGAGGAAAATGCAACAGATGCCATCACGTACATTGAAAAATTGTCAGATTATTACCGGTCAATTATCCAGTTTAGAAATCACCGGACAATAAACCTTGAAGATGAATTAAAACTAATTCACGATTTTATTTTTCTGCTGAAGCATAGGTATAGTGATAATCTGTTGGTGCATGTGGATATAAAGAATATGGATGGATTAATTCCTCCCCTCGCTCTGCAAATGCTGCTTGAAAATGCCGTCAAGCACAATGTTATTTCAAAATCGAGACCGCTAAGAGTTGTGATCAAAGACACAGATGATCGTAATATAATCGTGGAAAATAATTTACAACCCAAAAAGTCAAAACCGGAGAGCACCCGATTCGGATTGCAAAATATTAGGACACAGTTTGGAGTCTTAACCAAACGTGAGGTATTAATAAAAAAGAGCGAGGCTTACTTTACTGTTCAGATTCCAATCTTAAAACAGGCATGATGACCGCACTGATTATTGAAGATGAACCTTTGGCTGCCAGGCGGCTGGAAAAACACTTGAGAGAGGTATCTCCCGATATTGAGATCCTGGAAAAATTGGATGGAATTGATTCTACTGTTGAATGGTGGAATACCCACGACAGGCCAGATGTTGTTTTTATGGATATTCATTTATCCGATGGAAATTGTTTCGAAATTTTTGATCAGATATCCCTTGAGATCCCCATAATATTCACCACGGCTTATGATGAATACGCTCTGAGATCCTTTGAGCAATGGGCTGTTGACTATATATTAAAACCTATCAAGAAAGATGATTTGGTTCGGGCGCTGCAAAGACTTACCAACTATATTTCCCAGGACCAGGAAAATGATGGGGTAATATCGGCAATAACCGGAGATCTGGAGGAGTCTGGATTAAAACGACTTCTGGTTAAGATTGGACCCAGAATGAACCTGATCCAGATTAAAAACATCGCCTATTTTTACTCACGGGACAAGATCACATTTGCTATCACCAGAGAGGGGCGTCGCTTCCCCCTCGACAAGACCCTGGAATATCTTGAGAATCACCTGGATAGGTCCTTTTTTCGTGTAAATCGACAGTTTATCATTCATATCGACTCTATCAATGGGATGTTGAGCCATACAAAAGGAAGGGTCAAAGTTGACCTGGATCCCGGATATGATGGTGAAATAATAGTTAGCACGGACCGGTCACCTCATTTTAAGAAATGGTTGGTGAGCTAATGCTTCTTAGTTACTATCACTGTGAACTTCCGATTCAATCTCTTTTCACAGAGGGGTGGTTAGTAAGATGGCAATGGTCAGATTCACCTGGTAAGATCTTTTGGATTATTAGCCGTATTTAGTGGGTAAATCCAATTCCAGCTTTTCAAAATTTGAATATACACATTCATTTTACCATCAGTATGAATGATTACTACTGACTATTCCATCGTAGCATTAGAGTAAACCTTTAAGAATGAAGTAGAAGATCAGACATGGGCCGTACAAGATTTCTAGGTACAAAGTGTAAGTA
>JAUILF010000395.1 GCA_030433135.1 Bacteroidia bacterium
GTATCTAAGGAAGGAATAACGCAGTCAGGCATGGTGAGAATGACTTTCAATTACCAGCGCGAGATGGGTATCTCAGTACCCTCCTCAAGGCCACTGGGAGTTGACTTCTTTTTCTTTCTAACCTGGCTATGATCAAGTCATATTTTTCCTAAAGCTGAGTATGATTGTATTCAAAATTGATCATTGACCTTAGAAAAGAAATTAAATAACAATCAGAAGTTGCAATCTCTTGGTGAGTTGAGTTATGATTTTCCAGCCTAGCCCTTTTGCACGAGTGTCACATTTGTTCTCTGTAACGGCCGCAGGCTATATTGTATGAGCTGTAGAATTGTCAGGATCTTGTCAGACAGCCAGGTAACCTGATCAGATTTTGAGCAAAGTCCTTGCAGCCAAAGGCGAGTTTATAGAATGCAGTGGAGGAGAACAAGTATGTGACCGTGCAAATGGGCAGCTGGCAGTTTTGTCAAACTTTTGCTGCCAAAAGTTTGCCCCGCTGGAAGCGAGATAAAAGGCTCTTTATATACCAGACAAAGCAATGTAGGCCAGAGGAGTATATTCGATGGCTATGATCGTTATCGAAATAACAAACATGAGCAATCATGCGTAGCCCACCGCAGGTGTAATCTCCCCCTACTCCCTGGCATGCTGCAACACCTGGTTCCATACCCGAAAGACATTTCCGGAGCAGATTTTTTCAATGTCTTCTTCCGAATAACCACGGGAAAGAAGTTCTGCCAGTAAGTTAGGATAACCACTAACATCCTTCAGACCGGTAGGGAGTGAATCACCGACACCATCATAATCTGAACCCAGACCAACATGATCAATTCCCGCTACATCGACCACATGATCTATATGATCGGCTACTTTTTCGACATCAGAGAAAAGTTTTGGGTTATCCTTCTTAAATGCTTCAATGAGTTCTTTGCCTTCAGGGTCACTGGCACTCAGGCCCTTATCTGTAAGCATCGCACGCAATTCATTCCGGTGTTCCTGAATTTCACCATCGAGAAAAGAGGAGCCAAAATTGATCTGAATGACGCCTCCATTTACGGCCAGGTGTTCGAGCATATCATCATTCATGTTACGTTCGAATCCGGGTGTAAAAATGCGGCAGGAGGAGTGAGAGGCAATGACCGGCACTTCAGTAATTTCCAGAACCTGATAGAAGGAACTGTCAGAGACGTGAGAAATGTCAACCATAATGCCGGTCTGGTTCATTTCTTTCACAACCTCTCTTCCAAATGGTGAAAGACCATTCCAGGTGCCGGTTGTATCATAGGATGAGTCGCAAATATGATTGTCCTTTCCATGGGTGAGGGTGATGTAACTTATCCCCCTTTCCCTGAAGTAGGTCACGTTGTCAAGGTCTCCTTCAATGGGTGCTCCGTTTTCCATACCCATGGGTAAAGCCAGCTTTCCCTGCCCTGCAATTCGCTTCACATCGTCCGGAGAAATAGCCATTTCAAATTTGTCCGGGTGTTCATAAGCAATGCCGGTAACCATGTCGATCAGGGAGTCAGCAAACACTTTTGCTCCTCCGGTTTCCTGGTAAGATGAAGGAATGTAAATAGACATAAAGGGAGCATCAAGCCCGCCTTCTTTCGCTCTGACATAGTCAAAGTCACCTTTATCTGTCTCGATGGGTATACCCAGAAATTCTTTTTCCAACCTGAAATTGTGTACTCGCAACCGGTAGGGGAGGTCCACGTGACCGTCGGTGATGATGAATTGATGGGCAAGTTTGTGGGCTTGTTCCAGGTAGGGTTCGTAATCGGCCTGTGCTTTACTGGAAATAGAACACATCAACAGGAAGATCATGAATGATATAAGTGTCTTTTTCATGAGCCAAATATAGTCATTTGCCCTTCGTGTGGACACTCTGTACACTGCCAAAACTTCATGGTTTTTGTCAGACCCAGCCATCCCGATTCTTTACCAACTCCTACCTGGGGGAAAACTTCCATTGCATAGATTTAAAGAACTGTAACTGGCAACTTTAGGGGCAGGAACCAGATATATGCATAAAATTTCCATGTGTAAGCCAAATAAAATGTGGGATAAACACATAGTTATCCACATTTATCTATAACCGCTTTTCTTTCAATCACATTAAATATTATCATAATATATATGTTATTTAATAATAATTAATTAGAACACAATTTGTAATGATTTTGCTAACCAACATTATGCCAGGTTATACATTCACATATCAACATATATAAGATATAAGGATGCACAAGCCTTTGAGACTGAGTAAAAAAAAGGAGACAACCCTATTATATATGAGTTATTTATATATATATTTGTCGTGGTTACCAAAATTTGACACCATGAAAAATACTTTACGTTATGTTTTTATGACATTCATGTGGTGCTGCGGAGTACTTGCCTATGGGCAGGGGCCGGCGTGTACCGATGTGAATGTTCCTGTTGGACAGGATGATACTGCTAGGATTGTAGTATCAAGTTTTGTTACAAATGCAGCTGCGGTTGCACCTTTAACGATCACGGTTCAGAACACCTACGGATCGCCTTTGCTGGTTTTGGATAATGCCATGGCTGATGATACAGTCAAGATAGAGGCATGTAATTATCTGCGGCAGGGTGTGATGATCATGGTGGAAGATGCCGCTGGTCTCACCTGCATGAGCAATATCTCTTTCAAATACCAGGGTGGACCCATTGTAATGGGGGGAAGAGACACCCTTGTTTATTGTGGAGATCCACTTGTGGCTGGAGGCGATATTGCAGGAGCTCCTCCTTTGGCTTTCGTACCTTGCTCGGGTCCCATTTCGACCGAATTTGTGGCCGATTGGGTTGAGACCATTGATTGCTCGATAGATACCTTGCTTGCCAAAAAGATCATTCGGGAGTATGCCGCTTATGACAAGTTTGGCAATCGCGGTACAGGAGCGGATACAATCTTTGTAGTTCGTTTGCCGGAGATAACTCCCATGAATACCTTTTGTGCCGAAAGAGACACTGTCTATTGTGAAGATGATGCAGACGGGTATTTTGGACCATTCATGATTGCTCCGGGACTCAGTGGAAATCCTGATGACACCATTTACTTCATAAATCCTGACGGTTCTCCGGTAGTGTTTGATCCCAAATGTGGTATCGTCACTGCACTGGATGTTGAAGATTTCGGAGGTGTCTGCCCCAGTACTACTAAATATACCTTAGAAATAAAGCAGACTTGCTTTGGTGATCCGATTGCCATGGTTCCAGATCAAAGTGCTGGAAACGGCCTGCTCGAAGTGGCACCGGGTTACTACGTATGTGAATTCTGGGTAATGGAGTTGGATACGTTACCACCGGTAGTGTATTGTGACACTACACATTTCACCAATATGATTGAGGATACCATCATTATACCAACCAGTTCGCATGATTGTGCGGCTAATTTGGTGATACCTCCTGCTATTGCGGTGGATTCCTGTGGAGATGTGGTCAATGTGAAAGCCACTATCCCGGGTTACGGAACCTATCAACTTGAATCTGTTGATGGAATTACCTGGGGAGGTACCGTACCGGTAAAAATACCATTGTCGTTTGAGGCCATCCCACTGATTTATGAAGCTTATGACGAGTGCCACCTGGTAGGATATGATACCTGTTACATAAAAGTGAAAGACCTGACCGCACCGGTTGCAGTATGTGACAAAGGCGTGAATGTGTCACTCACTGATAAGAAAGTATGGGTGAATGCAGCTGAGACCTTTGATGAAGGCAGTTGGGATAATTGCGATATCAATTTCATCCTGGGTCGTCGTGCCGATTGGCAGGAAGCCTGTGTGGATCTTTGTGACTCAATTGAAGTAATTCTCAATAGTGATCCACGTGGTACACTCTATACATCCGTACTTGATGAAAATGATGAGGTGGAAGGCTATTACCAGAATGCATATGATTGGTTAGGTATGGATGGTGATGTATGTGAGGAATTAGTAGCTGATGGCTGGTTTTATGACCTGGCTAAATATGCTACCGTGGAGTGTGTAGGTGAAATTGACGAAGCTACTTTTGATGAAATATATTTTGATTTCTTTACAAATTCAGCCTTCGGAGATTTGACTCCCGGCCAAATCGGCGGAGGCTGGGCCGAGGACATTCTCTTTAGCTGTGAGGACGCATGCGGATCAGTAACGGTAGAGATCCTGGTGATGGACTACTGGTGCAACTACAGCAAGTGCTGGACCGAGGTGTGGGTTGAAGACAAGACACCAGTTACCATTGCACAGGATGTAGTTCAGGATATAGAAATGTCATGCTACACCTATGGAGAGCTTGGCCTTGATGCAGCAGTAGCTGCAGCTGAAGGAGGAGACTCAGCCGCCCTTGAAACGCTGAACGATGCTTTTGGCGGATATGAGAAAGGATGGATAGATGCATACGGTGGCTATGTAGACGCCAATGGCGATCCTATCGGAGAGAGCTACTATGTATATGACAGTATATGTTACTGTGACAGCACGCTGGTGACTACAGCAGTAACCGATGATCATGGTATTACTACCTATGAGCAGGAATACGTGAGAGATTGCTACTACACAGTAGATTCTTTTGAAGTATACGACGGAATAATAGGAGTGAATTGCGATCTGAATGTACAGTGTGAGCAAACAGTATGGTCATCGTTTGACGCATGCGGACAGGGAGTAATCTACCGCAAATGGAGCATCTGGAAAGGATGTCCTGCTGACGATGATACACCAGAGACACACAGAGCTGACACTATTACCAGAGTACAGCGCATCTGGGTTGGCAACAACTGCGAACTGGACAGAGGCATGTTCTCCTATCCAGAGAATGTAACGCTTGACCTGTGTGGAATCGAGTACGATCCAGCCGGTAGTGGTAATGTAGTAGGGGCAGCAGATCCATCCAACACTGGAGAGCCTGAGTACCTGTTTGATGATGATTGCAGACTGGTTGGTATTGGCTACTATGACAAAGTATTCAGAGTAGTAGGAGGAGATGAAGCTTGCTACAAGATCATCCGAACCTGGTGTTTTGCTGACTGGTGTGAGAGTGGAAAGCCAGCAACTAATGTATGGTTGAAGCAAGGAGGATATGGTAAAGTATTCGAATACCAGCAAGAGATTATAGTACGAGATACAGTAGGACCAGCTTGTATCATTACCGGGCCGGTCGAAGATGGAGGAACCATTGAAGCCCCTGGTTGTGATTACAACTTTGTAGCATCGCTGGACTTCGTAGACTCATGCGGACTAGTTTCCTATAGTGCAGCACTGGAAGGTGATGCAGGGATAGTAGCCACGTGGAGTGGAGACGCGAGTGGTCTGGCCGGAGGAGCTGAGCTATCTACAGATGGCCTGCTGGCAGGAGACTATGTATTGACAGCTATCGTAACGGATGATTGTCAGAATGAATCAGTATGTGAGTACTACTTCACACTGGAAACAGGCAAGAAACCTACCCCGGTATGTATCAGTA
>JAUILF010000396.1 GCA_030433135.1 Bacteroidia bacterium
GATATACCGGCTTTCAGCTACCACGAAGTGGAAATTGCCGGTGACGCCGGAGAAAACTACCTGATTGCCTCAGGTCTCAAAACCGGGGACGAAGTCGTGTCACAAGGTGCGTTCATGCTTGATGCCTCAGCACAATTGAAGAATAAGGCCAGCATGATGAATAGAAATCCCACCATGAAAGGTACTTTCGTGGAGGATAATGTACCGGACTACAGGAATGATACACCTGATTCTTTTAAGTCGCAATTGGAAAACTCACTTGATCGCTACATCGAGTTAAAGAATGCGTTGGTGGCCAGTGATGTTGCAAAGGCAAGTGATGCAGCCAACCAGTTCAACGGCTCTATTCAGGCCATTGATATGCAGCAACTGGGAAATGAAGCTCATAAGTATTGGATGCAATCGTTTAATGCTCTGCTCCAACACAGTGAAACACTGTCTGAATCCAATGATTTGGAGGAGCAGCGACAACAATTTGAATTTATATCTGAATCGATGATTACCAGTGTGAAAGCCTTTGGCCTTCAGACCAAACAATACTTTGTCCAACATTGTCCCATGGCCTTCGACAACCAGGGCGCAGACTGGATCTCCCGTGACTCGTTTATCGAGAACCCTTATTTCGGAGACCAGATGTTAACTTGCGGAACGATTATAGATACCCTGCAAACAGACCTCGTGCAGTAGAAAATATACTATATCATTTTATTACCAATTACTTTTATTTAACAAAATTGAATTCTGATTATATGAAAAAGTTAAGTGCAATTCTGATTATCTCGTTCTTTGCTGTCCTGACAGTTGGTGTCACTTCTTGCGGTGGCAACGAAACTTCTCAGGAAAAAACAGAAGCCGAACAAGGGAAGGAGTATACATCGGCCTACATTTGTCCGATGCATTGTGAGGGCAGTGGCAGTGATCAACCCGGTAATTGCCCGGTTTGTGGAATGGTCTATGTCGAGAATGAAGAGCATTCGCACGATGGACATGGCCATGACCATGGTGACGATCATGATCACAGCCACGATGATGGAGATGGGCACAATCACTAAGTAACAGTGAGCAAAGCCAGCATATTCAATTGGTCGGCTACAGTAGAGCTCAACCGATGGTTTGTCTTTGTCAGCGTGCTCATGGTTATCGTGGCAATGGGATGCCAACCAACAGACGAGCCCGATATTCAAATCAACTTGTTGGAGACACCAGGTGTACAAGGTGGTGAATCGCGGTTGCATGCTGCCGGAGAGGACCAGCTTTATTTATCCTGGACTGAATATGTTGGTGACTCTGTTACTGAACTGAGATACAGTGTGTTGAAAGATGGGGAATGGAGTCCTGCCCGAATGATCGTATCCGGAACAAACTGGTTTACCAACTGGGCTGATTTTCCATCTTTTGTCCAATATATTGACCAGCCGGATCAACTGGCAGTACACTGGCTGGAATACAGGGGAGAGGGAACTTACGAATATGATATTAACATCTGCCAATCGATCGACGCTGGTAATTCGTGGCTCCCCTCAGTTACACCTCACAGAGATGGGGTGAAAGCCGAACACGGCTTTGTCTCTATGCTTCCACTTGAAAATGGTCGGATATTCCTGACCTGGCTGGATGGAAGAAATATGGGATCCGGAGGTCATAATCATGGGCACAATTATGACAGCCATGGAGCTATGAGTTTGAGAACTGCTGAAATTGACCCATCAAATGCGCTTCACAGAGAACTAATGCTGGATTCCAGAGTATGTGAATGTTGTCAAACGGATGCTGCTCTTACTTCTTCTGGTCCTGTGGTTGTGTATCGAGATCGGTCTGAGGAGGAAGTGAGGGATATTTATTTTGTGCGTAGGGTACATGATGAATGGAGTAGTCCCAAGGCCATCCATGCAGATGGATGGAGGATAGGGGGATGTCCCGTCAATGGGCCAGCGATTGCAGCCCGGAACCAGCGGCTGGCAGTGGCCTGGTATACGGAAGCTCACGACACAGCCCGGATCAAGTTGGCTTTTTCCCGGGACGGCGGAGAGACCTTTCTTGATCCCATATCGATAGATGATGGATCCCCACTGGGAAGAGTAGATGTTGAATTTTTAGCGGACAGAAATAGCGTCCTGGCAACCTGGATCGAAGGTCATGAGGACACCCATATCAAGGGGAGGATTATTTCAACAGATGGTGAAAAATCGGCCAGTTTTCCCATCCATTCAATAAGTCCGGCCAGATCCAGCGGTTTCCCGCAGTTGGAATACTTCCAGGGGAAATGTTTTATTTCATGGACTGAAGTGGAGGACGAAAGACAATGGATTCCAACGGCTGAGATTTCCCTATAGAAAGTCTTTTGCCTACACGTAGTTAGATCACACAGGTTTTGCCTGAGAGATATCACAATATGCAAATCGTAAAGTCGTATTTACAAATTACATAACAAGGGACTTATTCTATGGACGTGATCAGGTTCGCAGATCGATGCGCTGATCACCCATGACAAGGGCATCCATCCGAATATCATGCGGCTCTACCGGTAATTCATCCAAAAGTTGAAAGGGAAAACCGATGCCAATTTTGATAGCTTCCGGGTGTTCTCTTAAAAATCGGTCATAATATCCATGACCATAACCCAGCCTATGGCCATCTGGCGAAAAGGCCAGGCCAGGTACAAAAATCAGCTGATATCGCCCGTCATACTTTTCACCTGTTTTGACATGTCGGGTGCCAAACATACCATCTTCAAGTTCAATCGGATACCAGGTAATGTAATGCTCCATCTTCCCTCCCGGCAAAGTTTTGGGAGTCACCAACAATCTTTGTCCGATCACCCAATCCTCAAGAAACGGAAGGATATTGACCTCACTTCCCATGGGAATAAATGAATGAAGAATGTTTTTGCTTTTACCATACCAGGGATCTTCCAGGGCATAGAATACGGAATTGGAAAGATGCATCCTGGTTTCAGATGGCATGTCATTCCGTTTTCTGAGCATTTCTTCTCTGAGACTGCTTTTCACGTCCTGCATCACTCTATCTACTCCAAAGGTTTATAGTATTGTGCATCTGCATGGCTTTAATGCTGAAGTGGGGAAGATACAGGAAATTACCAGTATCCATGAACATCATGCTTATGGCGTTTGTCATTTTCAAACTTACCATACAAAAGACGGATGTAAAAACTCCTCTCACATATCAACGTCAAAACCACTAAGTTTAACGTTTAACCCAATGAGTCATCCTCAACGATTTGGAATGGAGCAAATCAGTGTTTTTGATATGTTTAAAGTGGGTGTGGGACCATCCAGTTCGCATACCATGGGGCCCTGGAAGGCAGCCCTGGACTTACTGAAACTCATCGGTGATCAGCCGGTTAAGTCAATACAGGTAAAATTGTACGGCTCTCTTTCGAAAACCGGTATTGGTCATGGTACTGACAAGGCAGTAATACTGGGTTTGATGGGTCATGACCCGATTACCATCGACACAACTGCAATTAACCGTTATGTTGAGACTGTACAATCATCCAAAATGATCACTTTAGGTACGGGCCGGGAAATTGCCTTTGACCCGGAATCCCAAATCGTCTTTGCCAAACAATTTTTACCACGCCATCCCAATGCTTTGCGTTTTACAGTAGCATTACCTCGTGGAAAGGCCATCAAACAAACCTACTATTCCATTGGTGGGGGGTTTATCCAAAAAGAAGGAGAAGAACCAGCAAATTCAGTTGAGGGCACATTTCCCTATCCCTGCAGTCAGGAGGCTCACCTCCTTGAGTGGATCAAAAAAGAGAATCTGTCTATCGATCAATTGGTATGGGCCAACGAAATATCGCTGAGGCCACCTGAAGAAGTAGATCAAAAACTGCTCGAGATCTGGGATCATATGCTGGATTCGATTTACCGGGGTTGTCATCAGTTTGGTGTGCTCCCGGGTGGTTTGGAGGTACGCAGAAGGGCAGGACCTTTGAATCAGAAATTATTATCTGCAGCAAAAACTTCATCCCGCGACGAATGGATGGAGACTATCAAGCGCTCAGAAACCAGTTTTGCTACGATCAACAAATGGGTTAGCTGTTTTGCCCTGGCTGTAAATGAAGAAAACGCAGCCTTCGGCAGGGTGGTTACTGCTCCTACCAATGGTGCAGCAGGAGTTATCCCAGCAGTATTGATGTACCATCTCTGCTTTTGCGAGAATCAGGGCAATGAAGATATCAAACGGTTTCTGCTTACCGCCAGTGAAATAGGAAGTCTGTACAAAAAAGGATCCACCATCAGTGCTGCCATGGGAGGATGCCAGGCGGAGATCGGAGTGAGTTCATCGATGGCCGCTGCCGGACTCACAGCCTGTATGGATGGATCACCTCAACAGGTACTCATGGCAGCAGAAATAGCGATGGAGCATCACCTGGGTATGACTTGCGACCCCATCAAGGGCCTGGTCCAAATACCCTGTATCGAACGCAATACCATGGGAGCTATCAAGGCAATCACAGCCAGCCAGCTTGCCCTTTCCGGCGACCACGAATTTTCCAAAGTCAAACTCGACGGGATTATCCGAACCATGTGGGCTACAGCCCAGGACATGCACCGCAAATACAAGGAAACATCGGAAGGAGGCCTGGCCAAAAACATCGAGCAAATGCTCCCGGAATGCTGAGTTCAGTCTTCAGTGGGCAGTTGGCAGTGAGCAGTCGGCAGTCGGCAGTCTCCAGTGGGCAGTTGGCAGTCTCCAGTCTGCAGTTGGCAGTCTCCAGTCTGCAGTTGGCAGTCTCCAGTCTCCAGTGGGCAGTCGGCGGTCTTCAGTCTCCAGTCTGCAGTTGGCAGTCTTCAGTCTCCAGTGGGCAGTCGGCGGTAGATGTTATTATTTGAATCGACTGGGATTCTTGATCATAAATCCCAGAAGTCTCCCTACCTCAAAAGACTCCTCCAATAACTCATCGTAAGAAACCTTGCTGATATATTTGCATTCCAGAGCAAAATGAAGCCATGTTTGAGTTTCTGCATTTTCCATATCGGCATCCGATACTTTTGCTACAAAGTGATTATTGTATAATCGTTTCCGATAGGCCTCTGCAAGATTGGTACATACTGATCGCGAGGATCTTCTAATTTGGTCTGTCAGTGAATATTTCTCGTCCATAGGAAAACTCTTCGACAGCTCAAATATCTTCATAGCAAGGGCAAAACCCTTTTGGTATGCCATTAATTCTTTTACATATGCCACACAACATGTAATTTATATGTCAAGCTACAAAGAATTACCCATAAATTTCAACTGAGTACTGGAATACTGAGTACTGGGATCTGGGAACTGAGTACTGGGAACTGGGAACTGAGTACTGAGAACTGAATACTGTACTGTCCTGATATAGGTTGACAAAAAACGTCAACTGAAAATGAAAAATAAGCCAAAAGAGAAAGGACAGAAGTATCAAGTACGACAACAACGTTTTTTTTCTGAAGCCT
>JAUILF010000397.1 GCA_030433135.1 Bacteroidia bacterium
CTTGATAGCCGCGGGCATTATCGGCTTCCAGGTGTCATCACTTATTGGTGTTCTGGCGGGTGTCGTTTTTGCTATTGGCCTGGCTCTGCAGGGGTTTCTCGGCAACTTCGCTTCCGGTATAACCATCCTCTTTTTCAAACCGTACAGAGTGGGGGATTGGGTGCAGATTTCTGAGATGTTTGGCAAGGTGGAGGAGATCCAGATCTTCAACACCATCCTGGTGACTCCCGGAGACAAGACACTGGTCATACCCAATGGACAGGTGACCGATAACATCATTACTAATTTCTCCACCAAAGGACGGATACGACTGGAGCTTACAGTGACCATGCCTTACTCCGAAAGTTTTCCCAAAGTGAGAGACGTTATCGAAGAGGCACTGAAAGATTTTCCACTTATTTTGGACGAGCCCAAACCATTGATCGGAATTGAGTCGTTCGATTCTCACAATATTATCATTAGTGTAAGACCTTACATCATACCTGATAACTTTTGGGATGCCACCTTTGAGTCCCTGCAACGAATTAAGCATGCTTTCCATAATACAGACATTCAGGTAGCCTACTCAGAGGGGGTAGAGATGGGCAGTATCGGGGATTAATTCAACAGGATTTTATATCCTGGTAATGGTCAGGAAAGTCAACACTCTAGGTGGAATCTGAAAAAAATGAGTCTGAGTCCCCGATTTTTGTTCCATGGTCAGGTGTGATACCACTTCCTTATCCGTACTGATTGACATTGAATATTTGCCCGGTTGTAAAAGAAAAAACTGAGCCCCTACCGTCCTGGAGTCGGCACCGAAGTGATACATCTCCGCACTGAGACCTGATTTTGAACAGTTTTTCACCAACACAGCTAGGTCCTCAGCAGACGTTTGCCATTTAACCGCATGAGTTGGAAAGTATAGTACATTACCAATACTTCCACTCACACATTCCAGCATAAAGCCGGGATCAAACTCGGGAAATTGATGTTGCGAAACTGTATTAAAATAGGTGGGATGAAACCTGAACAACCGGTCTGTCCAACGGACCTCTTCTTTGAATGCAATTTCATTGTGAGTGAAGGTCTTTCTCTGACTAGCAATACCGTTCAGCAGGCTGTGTCTGTCACCAAACAGCCTGAACCTTGCATAATCACTGGCATGTGCTTCAATGAGATCGTCATATTTTTCGTCATTACTCAGAACCCGGTATTTGGCCAGAATATCCGGCAGAAATGAGGTCATTTTTTCACTACACCAAGCCAACGAACCGGGAGCAGAAGTCTGGTTTTCATTATCCAGGTGATCCCTCATATGTCCGGCCATGGATTTCATCGGATTCAGGTACCTGTCGTTTCCCGTCTGGTACCAGGTGAGGAGCAGGGTATTTAACATCATGCCCATGGCACTTGGCCATACATACAAGGGGTCATCGGTATGATTACCCGGATCCCACCAGGTATCCGTAGTACCACCTGCTTCACCATCTGGCCAATGAATGGCAGAGGGTAATATTCCAGCTGGTTTCCCATTGGAAGAACGGGAAGCAGCATCAACCCAGGTATCCATCCAGGAAGTTACAAGATCTCCGATTTCTTTGTCTCCGGTTCGTTGCCAGTATAAAAGGGCTGGTTGAATGGTTCGTGGGTGATATACCGAATCACAGGCTTTCCTGGGGTCGGGATCGACTTCATTGGCCGTAAAGTAGGTGCTCTTAAACTGAAGGAATCCTCTCTCATTTATCCCGGTCCACTTATTTTTCATCAGATCTACCAGCTTCTTCGCTCTGGAAACCCACAGTGGGTCTTCAGGAGTGATATGCATCATAGCAGTGATAGAATCAGCGGTATCTTCTGCGGTGTGTTCTACGTCTGTGATCTTGTTGGAGTATCCGTCCTTAATGCGTTCTGTTGCAAACAGCCCTTCAGAAAGCCTTGTTTGTCCCCTGATGACATCCGGCTCTGAAAAAGCGAGAATAAGTGGTGTAAAGTCACGCCACATTTCCACATCATCTCCCCAGCCACCTCCAAATTGTCCATTCTCCAATTGCCGGTGGTTTACCCACCAAATGGCGATATCTCTCAATTTGGTTAATGTCTCTCTCTGTTGGACGGCCCATTCGGGTGCCTTCCCTCGTACTTTGAGTTGCATATCCCAGGGAATGGGTTCACCATGATACATGGCCATCAGTTGATTCTCGGGGAAAGCCCGGACAGACTGCCGCAGCAGATTAGTTGCTTCGGTCATATAGCGTGCCCTTGTCTCAGGCACCTTGCTGATCTCTCCTTTTTCGATCATTTCTGCAATTAATACCTTTGCACGAAAGAATCCTATCAAGGGAAAGAACAACGAGCTAGGAGGTACTTTGGGTAGTAGCCATTTTTCTGGCGTAGACTTGCCCGAAAAGAACCCACACAGGTACGCATCACTCAACCCGCTACCGGTATAGCGATCAGCATATTTTGCTTTGCCATGCAGCCACTGATCAATAAAGTGTACCAGGATTTCAAGGTATTCCTGCTCGGCTTCGGGTAGCGTATCTGCATTCCTCAGCTTTACCAATAGTTCATATTGTCTGAAAGGATCACTTGTATCTCCAGCCCTTCTTAATGCCCTATGCCAGTTGTCTGCGATGTGAGTTGAACCCGAAAGGCATCCAACCACATAGGTGGTGACCGTCAGGGCAAACTCTCTGCGTTTTTTGTCCATCTTTCTAACCTGGATCCTGACCAATATCGTATTTTATCCACTTGGATGTGATTTTTTTGATGGATCTATCTTTAATCGAAATTCATGTCACGCTCAATCTGGTCTGCTGCCCTAGAATATGCTTCATCAAGATTGCTGACATGAGATTCAGCACCTCCAATGTCAATACCAATATATCCGTCGTACCCCATCTTTTTCAACTCATTGAAGAAACCGGTCCAGTTTATAATTCCTTCACCTAGAGCCAGGTGCTCATTTCTGGTTCCGGAATTGTCAGAAACGTGTATGTAGGGAACATGATCCATCAATTGATGTAGCGCCAATATGAGGTTTGACTTGAATCCCAACAGATTGGAAGTATCAAAATTAAAACCCAGGTTGGATCGGTCCACAGCCTGATGGAAATACAAAAAGGCTTCAGGTGTGGATGCCAGCACGCCAGTGGCCGGATGCATCAGATAGGTCAGGTTATGATCAGCTGCAATCTCACAAACATCCCGGAAAGTTGATATGAGATCCTCCCAATAGGAAGACCAGGAGAAGTGGTCGGGAAGTGTGGCTTCAGATAACAGTTTATGCTCATAGTGCCTGGCTACCGGTATCTCTCCGGAAAATTGGAATGGAGGTAATGGGCCGTTATCCAGTACATAACTGGCCCCCAATGTAACGGCAGTTTCACAGCCATACTTAAATAGCTCAAGTTGATGATGGCGGGTGGACGAACTGACACTACTCAATGCTGGTAGCACTGTACAGTAAACCGGAATATTGAGTTTCAGATCATCACGTTTTCTTGCGATCTGATGTCGCATCTTATGCATTTCTTTGAGGTGGTTCTCCCTGATTCCTTCAAGCTCTACACTGCGGAAACCCAAATGAGACATTTCTTCCAGGAACCGCGGTGTCTCAGGAGCAGGTGGTGGATATCCATATTTGGTTATGTTGTACAGGTAGGCACAAACTATTTTGGGATGAAAAAGTTGACTCATTTGTTTTTCTTTCAACGCAAAGACAAGTTAGGGTTTTTATTTGCAAATTAGAGAATGCAGATGCCATTAGAAGGTCGCTTGGATCGGTTCGATTATGCTATTATCGGTGGTGGACTTTCTGGTCTGCAGCTTCTCCTGGCAATGATCGGAGATCCTTTCTTTGATGAGAAAAAAATTGCCATAATAGAAGCAGATAGTGATCCGCCGGATAAGACCTGGTGCTTTTGGGAAAAAGGTACGGGCAAATGGGAACACGTGATGGATCATCAGTGGTCCAAAGCCTTGTTTCGTGGGCTCAATTTTGAAAAGGTTTATTCACTTTCCCCGTATACTTATAAAAAGGTATCTCTATCAGGTTTAAGAAAGCATGTGGAGATGGAGGTTGAAGGGCGGAATCATGTCACCTGGTTTATGGACCGAATTCTTTCGGTTGTTCCGGGGAGTACAACGACTCTGGTTGGGCAAAACTTACGTTACGAGGCACTTCATGTCTTTGATAGTCGAATTGAAGAGGATCTGGACAATTTGGAGGGAGCCAGGATGATTTGGCAGCACTTTTTGGGCTGGGAGATCAAAACTGAAGCACCTTTGTTTGATCCTGACGTTTTCACTATGATGGATTTTAGTCAGGTGTGGAACAACCAGACTTCGTTCACTTATGTCCTGCCTTTTAGCCAACGTGAGGCATTGGTAGAGTACACGTTCTTCACCCCTCACTTGGTAGATGAAGCTGTGTATACTAATATGCTTCGTAAATATTTGAAAAATACTTATGGAACTACCCCTTTCATCATTGAACGGGTTGAACGAGGAGCCATTCCCATGACTGATTTTACTTTTGGAAGATCGGATCACGAAGGGTTAACTAAGATTGGTACTGCCGGAGGCTGGGTGAAACCTTCAACGGGTTATTCTTTCAAAAACACGGAGAAGAGGGTGGCGGAATTGATACAGATGATCAAGAACGAGCATTCACCACTGCATATCAACACAAAACCTCGATATGCTTTCTTTGATTCGCTTTTTCTCCGTGTCCTGACTAGGGACAATGACCTAGGACCGTTGCTTTTCTCGGAGATGTACCTCAAGAATAGCATTCAGGAGATTTTTCTTTTCCTTGATGAGGAAAGTTCAGTGATCACTGACCTCAAAATAATAGCTTCTTTGCCTAAAGTCCCTTTTCTAAAGGCTTTACTTCGTCACTTAAGGGAAGGTTAACGCATCCTCATGATTTAAGGAATCTTTAGTGTATTGGAGCCAACGATCCAGACTCCAGCCATGTCTATAAAGGAAAGATTATAAATTATGAGCAAAAGAATGACCTTTCTTTGGACTATGCTGTCCATCCTTGTGTTCCTGAGTAGCTGCGACCAGGATAGTGATATGGCTCCCGAATGCAACTATGAGGTGGAACCTGATACCCGCTTTTTCGAATTTCTGCATTCAGATGGAGATATATATTATGCTTGGACCAACGACTCTGCTGTGTTGAGCCATGTAGACATCGAGTTATCCAAACCTCAATCACAAAGAAATCAACACATAAATGGTATCATACTGGAAATGCCTCAATCTTGCAGTCTGAATGGAGAATGGAGTTGGTATTTTGATCCGGATGGCTGGGATTTGGCAGAGGCTTCGATAGAGGTGTGTGATGGTGACCCCGACTATGTAGAGGAAAATCTTCAGGATTATCTTGACATTGAGCGATATTGTCCCTGGTCCTCTATCGTTTTGAGAGAAATCGAGGAACCCACCTGGT
>JAUILF010000398.1 GCA_030433135.1 Bacteroidia bacterium
GGACTGGCTATCGGCAGTGAAAGATTTGGCGATTTTTGTATCCCGCTGCTGGATTGGATCGAGCACAGTCAGAAGCGTATTGAGGGTGAGACAATCCCAATGTGGCAATTAGTATTTCATGATGCCGCTTTTGCCTGTCGTTATAACAACATGGACCGTTCCAAGCCGTATCCCAGTTGGATGGAGGACATGTTGTATGGTAATTTCTTGCGGTTTTGGGTGCCAACCCAGTTCGGCACAGAGGATCCATATCAGTTTAATCTGATGACGGGTTGGGGTGGTGGAGAATTTACAGAGGAGGAATTCAAGAACTCCTATCATGTAGATGCATGGCACAGGAAGATTGGTCTGGAAGAAATGGATAGTCATCGATTTCTAACAAAAGATATGAAAGTGGAGGAAGTGGTGTACGGTGGAAAATATCGAATGGTGGCCAATTTTGACAGTGAGGTAAGAATGATAGATAACGAAGAGATTCCTGCTTATGGATATAAACTTGATGGATGATTACAACACCTGGAGATCATGAGCAGTCTCAGGATTTTGATTTCCGGTCAATCTTTTGCCAGTAATTGCCGTGGCTTTCACAATGCGTGATTTCACCAGTGGTACCGCGAATGAATGTCAATGTTTCTCCCGGTTCACCATTCTTTCGAATTCGTTGAAAGATATCACCTTCCAGATGCTTAAAGAACGTCATGGATTCTGCCGGTTCGTCCGTTGGTAGATCGATACTAACCAGGTTTCCTGCCCAGGTAGTGACATATTGCTCTGACCACCATGGTTGGGTACTGTAGTAGCCAACATAATCTTTCAGATCTTTCTCGGACGTATCTACTTCATCCATGGTTTTCACTTTTTCCAGGATTGAGTGTATTCCCCTGACATATTTCATGGGATTGGTACCACTGGCATTGATCATCACAGCGTAAGCTCTTTTTTTCTTCAGGTCTATTTCCAAAGTACTACGATACCCGGGACATGAACCTCCATGACCAACCCAGGTGCTACCACCCGGTCCCTGATATACTCTGAATCCCAGCCCCCAGGTTGTACTCCAGTCAGGATTGGTCCAGTGCACATTATGCATTTGCCGGATGGTGGACGGTTTTAAGACTTCGGTTGCCGAAGTATCCCGTAAACGAAGTTGCCAGGAGGCAAATTTGCCCAGGTCTTCTACATTGGATGAAAAACCGGCTGCCGCTTTTATGCCATTGGCCTGAAAGAAGTTTACTTTTTCTCGATCTCCCTCCCGGGTAATCGCACTATATCCAATGGCAAGGTCACTTCCATATAACTCCTCCGGCATGTCACTCCGGGTATTCGTCAGCCTCAAGGGATCAAGTATATGCTCCTGAATATAAGTCTCGTATGGCATACCTGAAACTTGCTCCACAATTTCGCCCAGTAGGGTGAGTCCGAGATTGCTATACTGAAAATAGGTTGAGGCTTTGTAAAGAGTCTCCTGATCCTTAAGTCCCACATTCACTTCTTCCTGTGTAGGAAAGGCAAAATCCGGTCCTGTCCAGTACGGATAGTTGGCCTCGCGAGGTAATCCTGAAGAATGAGTCAGTACTGATCTGATCGTTATCGGACCACTGTCCGGATATTTTTGTTGCAAATCGTAGTGAGGAAGCAAATCATTCACATCTTCATCCAGGGAAAGCTCGCCATCATCATACAATTTCATAACCGCAACGGCTGTAAATAATTTGGAGATCGAGCAGATACTACAGAGCGTAGAAATTTCGGCCTTGAGGTTTTTTTCCGGGTTTGCCAGGCCCACTGCACCCGACCAAAGAACATCCTGGTCTCCAATGATGATCGCTGTGAGCCCAGGCAACTGATCAAAATCCTTCTGAGCATCCAACCAGACCTGGATGATCTCATATGCTTCCTCGTAATTCTTACTCTTGGGTTGTGCATCCACCATGGAACTTCCGATGAGAAGGAAGAAAGACAGAAAAAGAAATTTTTTCATGATTATGAATTTGCTTAAAAGTGATTCAAAGAGAGACCGATATTCACAAAGTAGGAATTGATCGATTTACTACCGAGTACTATTCAACGAAATTTGGCAGGCAGTCACTAGATTTTCTCCAGTATGTACATGTGCTCATTGAGAATGCTATCGGCATTCTTGATTTTCCGGGTTGAGTATTTTTTCGACAGTGAGACATAATCTTCATGGTCAATACATTGATATCCTGGCAGTTTCTCGTAATAGGAATGTGGAATAGTTTGGTAAACAGCCTCTTTTTCAGCATCTACCTGACTTCTGTAGAAGGAGAGTAGTCGCTGAAAACAATTCGTTTTTTCTATTTCCGGGATAAAAGATACACAACCGAGATAGCTTCCGGTTCTCTGAATATTCCGGAACAATTGAATTAATCGATCAGTGTCTTCATTAGAAAGAAAGAACAGCACTCCTTCTAAGATTATCATAGACCTCTTGCTATGTGTGTAGACAGATAGTTTTTCTTGCAGATCCAACATGTTTTCGCGAAAATCCTGGGCTATGAACTGAATGCGCCGGGACGGCAAAGTTCCTTCCGTCATCCATTTTCGAATCTTTTTCTTCTTGTAATCCACAACTAATTTCTGGTCAATTTCCAAATGGTTAAGGTGATTCGGAAGCAAGAAGGGATACATGCTAAAACCACTACCAAAATTGATCATAAGTTCAATGTCATTCTGTTGGATCAATCTTTCTATATATTCCAAAAAATAGCGATTCCTCAGACAATGCAGGAAGGGTTCATCCGGAGAAACAGCCATAAGATAATTTTTTATCCAATGATCTGTTTGTGGGTTCTGCCAGAGAATTGAAAAAGGATCCCTGCTAAGTTTTGTATCAGAAGCTCGCTAGGTAGCTGTGACAAAGGCTGTCTCATGAATTTCCAGTACAGAAGCCAATAGAATTGTTCTTTATAGGGTTGAAAAATCATTTGAAATACAGACTTTTCAGTTGTTCCTGCAAAATTGCTTTTTCGTGATTTGTGTTGGTCAGTTGGATTGCTTTCTTAAGTTCTTTGATATTCTTCTGTCTGTCTGAATCCAAGTATAGGTTGCTCAATAGAACATGATAGAAACGGTTTTCCCTCATTTCCAGAGCATTGGCCTCCTTCAAAGCTCGATGGTTGCCCTACACCTGTGCCACAGCATTAATCCGATCGAGTGCTACAAAGACACACCACAAAAGCCGAGACATAGGAAAAATAGACACACATATTACAGATGTATGATTTCCTGGTTAAACAAGACTCATCACCTATAAGACAATTGGGAATGAAGTATATGGAAAGTGAGACATGCTTTTTTCAGCGCTTATTTTTCGATGCTTTTGCCCGGGGGTTGTAATCCAGTGCCAATTTTATCCAGAATTCAAAGTTTTCTTTATTTCTATATCCATCCTCAGTTACAAAGAAGTATCCCTTGATAGTTCGCTTACCATGGATCATGGGTCTACATTCCCGCCTTTCCACCAACTCTTCAAAAAGATTTGGGTCAACTCTGAACATGATTTCTTCTTCTCTTACCCCAATACACATCTTTTCATTTATCATAAAGGTTAATCCCTGAAACATATTTTTTTCTTGTACCTCGGGTAGATGTGTAAGTTTTTCTCTCACCGTGTTTGCTAGTTGCTCATTATATGCCATACCGAGACTTTGATTAATGCGATTACAATGGGAGTGTTTATTTCCTGATGCTTTTTTGGAGTCCTTCACATCCTTGCTTCTCCACAGTGTAAAGGACACTCGCGATTTTCCATCCATGTTGGGTCTTGATTAGATTAAATATATCGACCCCGCAATGGGAAAATTTGTCATCGACAAAAAATTCATAGGGAACCCATGCTGTTGCCAATCCATTGTGTACACTGATGGTATAGGCGAGGGCAGTTTCTCTCCAGCGATTATCGGGGTTGAACATCGTAATGTCATCCCGGAAGGACCGGACACGGTGGGTGCGTTTCGTTTCTGTGTTGTTTACCGTCCAGACCTGTCCATCTAACAATAGTATGCTCTTATATAGTGAAGAGTCTTGCTGTGAAAGGGATTGAAAAAATATTTCTATGGTACGCTCTATTTCACTTTCATCAGAAGAATTCTGACCTATGGATTTGACTACAAAGAGAAAAAGAAAAGGGATAAGTAAGATCGATCTTTCCACTATAATTTGAGTTTACTAAAGCGCATCATTGGGACATTATCAATCATGAGATTGAGTTTGCCGTCGGAGGCAATATTATAGCTATCTATTTTTTTGATGGTATTGAGAAAGTGCGTTTCACCTTCACCACAGTACATCAGAGTAGAAGGACCCGGTTGACCAAAGGATATCTCATCACCATTTATTTCAAAGTCGGCTATGTAGCCGTTACAGCTATCGTTTCCGGTGACTTTGCTTGTTGATTTGTCAAAAGTGATAATGGGCTTTCTGTCCGGGTATAAAGCTTCGAAAGCAATCTTTGGACCGGAAATATATTCCATTTCCCAGGTTGGTCCGAATATCTCGCTATTAGCCACAGCGGTTGGTTTGCTCGTGTTGCATGATATTAGCAAGAAAAGACTTGAGACGAGGAGGAAACCTAAAGTTTGTTTCATTTTGAGTAGTTTAATGCACTATATATCGCCCCTGAAAATACCGAAATTGATTCAAAGGCGCTGGCTATCATTTAGAGATATTAAGCCAGGGAAGTAGGATCGCTACTGTATCTGCTGATAGTTATTATTCGGTGAGACAAAGATTTGAACTACTTCACCTTTCTGCATTACATCAGCACTATTCCACTTTTTTCATAGGAAACACCTGTTTCCTTATTCTCCCATCTATCGATCCCGAAACCTCGGCTACCAGGGAATCAGATCCAATGCGTTGGTAGGATATAATCTGAGGAAAATCGTGATCGGGATTCTCAAAGACCATTTTCTGATCTGAAACGGTACTAGCAGTGAATCTTACCGGTTGACTGTTGTTTTGGTTCTTAACCGTCGGAACATAGTAATACTGATCACCCACTTTCATCAGCTTTATGGTTTCAAAGACAATCGTATCCTGACCCTGCACCATATAACTCCGTGCCGATAAGTTGTTTTCGTCCTGAGGTATCCATTCCTCAAAGATCCTTCCACGTGGTGTCTGATTTTCCCAGGTGCCAAGGAGCCAACTGACTTTACTCAGATTTGCATTCTGATACCACGTAACAATAAAGGGTATATAAATTCCGGATAGAACTAGGAAGCAAAAGCTTTTTATCGAGAGATTTTCAAAGAGACTGCTCATGTTGGTTTGAAATAACTACCATCTAAATGTACAAGATTTCAAGTTTGCGTAACTCTTTGCAGGACCGGCCGCTAAAGCAGCCGGTAATGGAGGTTGAGCTTTGTGGCAGAAAAGATTCTACTTGAAAAAGCCCTGCTGTTATT
>JAUILF010000020.1 GCA_030433135.1 Bacteroidia bacterium
CTTTTCGGACCAGGGCCGGAATTGATATTCTGGGAAATGCTGCCTATATCATACCTCTGACCAATCGTGATGCTTTATCCCTGCAGATTTCTTACCGACATGCCCTACAATCAATGACCAGACCCGACTATCCCATTCAGCAAAAATATTTACAATTAAACCTGGGGATAGCCCTAAAACACTATTTCTGATGTCAGGATTCAGAATATATAGCGCAATACTTTTGATCGTCTTCCTCCTCGTGGCAGCCTGTGTTAAAGAAGTTGATCAATTTATTCCGTACGAAGACGACACTTTAAACTCCCTGATCAAAGACCTCTCAGATCCGGCCGACACTACGATACTGAAAGCTAACCGGAACGGTCAGACACTCCTTCAAAGTAAGGAAGGATTTCACTTTCTGGTAAGTGAGGACATTTTCGAGTATGAAGATGGATCAGATTGTATCTGTGAAGATCTTTCGCTGGAGGTGGTCAATCTATCAAAAAAAGGGCAATTCATAACCTACCAAATTCCGACGAACAGTGACCAGGAAATATTAGACGGACATTTTGTTATCAATATTCAGGCATGGGATGGCACAAAGAAGTTGAAACTCAAAGAAGACTATCATTTACCTATCTACCTTGCCTCCACTCAAAGATCTGAAGCTTTGTCGATCTATTATGGCAAGACCCGTGAAAACCTTTTCAAATGGGAAAGTTTGGGAACGGACTCCCTTAATCAAGCTATCGAGTACGGAGTTTGGGAAATAAACCAGGAAGAAATAAAGGGATATAAGTTTAATAGTGAGCAGCTAAACTGGGTGTCTCTGCAAAGGAAACTGGATGTACGACCCACTCAGAAAGTATGTCTGACCTTACCCGAGAATCACCATCCAAACAACACCTTGGTTTTTGCCTTTGACCGGGAAAGCCGCGCAGCTCTTCGATTTAATACCTCGGGGTCTGATGACCTTTGTGCGTCTCTACCTCCGGGAATGGAAATGCTTATTGTTGGTATCAACAGGACTACAGCAGGACAATATAGTCTATCTCTCTCTGAAGTCCTCACCAGCCCATCTAACGTCATTGACTTGGAGTTTGACTTCATGTCCCTTTCAGATATCAGGTCCCTACTTCAATCCTTATGATATCCTCAGCATGATTCTTTTCTGTCCTTTTGAATCAACTTTCAAATAAACCTTAGTTTTGCTGGTCAAATGAGAGAAGACCAATAATGATAAATATTACTTTCCCCGACGGAAATGCCCGACAATATGAATCCGGCACCACAGCTATGGAGATTGCTCAATCTATCAGTGCCGGTTTGGCCCGAAATGTTTTATCAGCCAAAGTCAATGGCCAGGTATGGGATGCGATGCGTCCGATCCATGAAGATGCCACTATAGAGCTGCTCACATTTAATGATGCGGAAGGCAAAGCTACCTTCTGGCATTCCAGTGCTCACCTGCTTGCTGAAGCATTGGAAGCACTATACCCCGGCACTAAATTTGGAATTGGTCCTCCCATTGAAAACGGATTCTATTACGACATTGATACCGGTGACCATCAGATATCACTTGAAGACCTTCCGGTCATTGAGAATAAAATGCGAGAGCTCCAAAAGGAGAAATCAGTTTATCTACGCAAGGACATCGGTAAAGATGAGGCCATTTCCTATTTCAAGGATAAAGGTGACGAATATAAACTCGAATTACTGGAGGAACTTGAAGATGGATCTATTACATTTTACCAGCAGGGTAACTTTGTTGACCTGTGTCGTGGACCACACCTCCCGGATACCAGCAAGATCAAAGCCATAAAACTGACCAACGTTGCCGGAGCTTATTGGCGGGGCAATGAAGATCGTAAGATGATGACCAGGATCTATGGTATCACCTTCCCTAAACAAAAAGAACTGACCACTTACCTGGAGCTCGTAGAGGAGGCAAAAAAAAGAGACCATCGCAAGCTTGGAGCTGAGTTGGAATTGTTTATGTTCTCCGATAAGGTAGGAGCCGGACTTCCCATATGGTTACAGAAAGGAACAGCTTTGAGAACCAGGCTTGAGGACTTCCTCAAAAAAGAGCAATTAAAACGAGGCTATGAGCCCGTCATTACACCTCACATTGGAAAGAAAGAACTCTATATGACCTCAGGTCATTACGAAAAATATGGTGAGGACAGTTTCAAACCGATTCATACTCCCAAAGAAGGAGAGGAGTTCTTGTTAAAACCCATGAATTGCCCTCACCACTGCGAAATCTTTGCTCACAAACCACACTCATATCGAGATCTTCCTATCAGAATCGCCGAATTTGGTACGGTATACAGGTATGAGCAAAGTGGTGAGTTGCATGGTTTGACACGTGTTAGAGGATTTACACAGGATGATGCACATATATTCTGTACCCCTGACCAATTGAAGGACGAGTTTCTTGGAGTGCTTGACCTGACTATGTTGGTCTTGCGAAAACTCGGTTTTGAAGACTACACAGCACAAATTTCCCTTCGGGATCCGGAGGATCAATCCAAGTATATCGGTTCTGAAGAAAACTGGGAAAAAGCGGAGCAGGCTATCATTGACGCCACCAGGGATGCTGGTCTCGAAACGGTAATTGAGGTTGGAGAAGCTGCCTTTTATGGCCCAAAACTCGACTTCATGATCAAAGACGCTTTGCAGAGAAAATGGCAGCTGGGAACCATACAGGTAGATTACAATCTGCCCGAAAGGTTTGAACTTGAGTATATTGGTGCTGATAACGCTCCGCATCGTCCGGTGATGATTCACCGGGCACCTTTTGGATCCATGGAAAGATTTATCGGTGTGTTGATCGAACATACCGCTGGCAAATTCCCACTATGGCTGGCTCCGGAACAATATGCCATATTACCAATCAGTGATCAGTACATCCCATATGCCAGAGACATTAGAACCGAACTAAATGCCTCAGGTTTTCGTGGATATATCGACGATCGAACTGAATCGATAGGGCGGAAGATTAGAGACACAGAACTGAAAAAGATTCCATATATGCTCATTGTCGGCGAAAAAGAGCAAGAATCAGGTACTGTTTCTGTGAGGAAGCAGGGTGAAGGTGACCAGGGCACCTCTTCTGTCTCAGATTTTCGTGATATACTGCATAAAGCCGTTTCTGAGTAAGAAGGGAGAGGAATAGTAGAGGTAGTCTTAGTTCATGCAAACCGATTGCATATGCTACCACCAATTAGTATGTCCCGAGACTTGCTACCCATCTTCAGGGAAGAGAACCAATGGTGTTCTTACTTTGCCACGCTAACCGCTCTTTTTTCGCGAATGACAGTTACTTTGATTTGTCCCGGATACTGCATTTCATCCTGAATTTTTTGCGAGATCATGAAACTGAGATCATCAGCATATTCGTCCGTGACTTTGTCACTCTCCACAATAACCCTCAGTTCTCGCCCTGCTTGCATAGCAAACGCCTTCTGAACTCCGTCATAGCCCAGAGCTAGTTCTTCCAGCTCACCAATCCTCTTCAGGTAACTTTCCAGTATCTCTCTGCGTGCTCCCGGTCTTGCGCCTGAAATCGCATCACAAGCCTGGACAATAGGAGAAATAATGTTGTTCATTTCTACCTCATCGTGATGAGCTCCCACTGCATTAGAAACAGCAGGGTGCTCCTTAAACTTCTGACACATTTCCATGCCCAAAATGGCATGAGACAATTCTGTTTCCTCCTCGGCAACCTTTCCTATATCATGCAACAGACCCGCTCGCTTGGCTAATTTGGTTTGTTTGCGATTAAGACCTAGTTCAGAAGCCATGATTGCACATAAATTGGCCGTCTCAATACTGTGTTTCAATAAGTTTTGACCATATGAGGACCTGAATCTCATCCTGCCTACCATACGAACCATAGCGGGATCCAGTCCATGGATATCAAGGTCAATTACAGTACGTTCACCAATTTCAATGATTTGCTCCTCCAACTGCTTACGTGTCTTAGATACAACTTCCTCTATTCTGGCCGGATGAATCCTCCCATCTGCCACAAGGCGTTTGAGGGACAACCGACAGAGTTCCCTCCGGATGGGATCGAAACTCGAAATAACGATCGCCTCAGGAGTATCATCTACCACTATTTCAGCACCGGTTGCTGACTCCAAAGCCCGGATATTACGGCCTTCACGACCAATAATCTGCCCCTTGATGTCATCTGAATCCAGATTGAATACTGTCACCGTGTTTTCGATGGTATATTCTGCGCACATTCGCTGGATAGACTGTACTACGATCTTTTTGGCTTCCTTATTTGCCGTAATTTTAGCCTGCTCTACACTTTTCTTGACCAATGACATGGCCTCCGTTTCAGACTTGGCCCTGACAGCCTCCAGCAGACGTTCTTTTGCTTCAGCCTCGGAAAGTTTGGCAATGTTTGCCAACTCCTGAATTCTTTCATTATTAGCCTCCTCCAGCTCTTCCCTCTTCTTGGCAATAATTTTCATTTGGGTATCCAGATTCTCTCTGATGGAAGCTATTTCGGCCTCCTGCTGTTCCACCTGATCCAGCTTGTTTTGGAAAGAATCAACCTTACTCTGCAATTCTCTTTCTTTTCGGACAACCTCGTTTTCCCGGTCACGCATTTCCGATTTGTGCTGGTTTTTGCGTTCCTCGTAATCGGATTTGAGGTTAGCAAATTTTTGCTTAGCCTCCTGGATCTTCTTTTGCTTGATCTTTTCGTGCTTACCCTCCGCACGAGATACAATTTTTTCTGCCTGTGTTTCAGCTTCGTCAATCACCCTTTTTGCACTTAATCGGGCTTCTTCGACAACCAGATCAGCCTTTTTATTGATCTCCTCATTGCTCTTTGCCTGATTCTTGCTCAGAATATATCTGGAGAAAACAAAGGCAATAATGATACCTACTACCAACCCTATGACAATACTTATTATCAAGTCCATCGCTGTTAAGTTTTATGAACAAATCAAATCTGTGCACTCACCCTGGAATGCATCACAACAACGAAAGCATTAGTAGGAGGGTACTACTTTAGGAAGGTGTCAATCATAGATTCCAGATGATCGACCTTTTCACGAAGCTTTTCTGGTGGGAACAATGTCTGTTGAGACTTATGAAAGTCCACAGCATAGGTCAATAATGCCATGGCCAGACAATCCTGCTTGTCTTTATTGATGTAAGTAAGTTGAAAATCCTTAATCTTGTCATTGATATCATCGACCACTTGCTGAATGGATTCTCTATCCTCCGGCATTACCTTTATTGGATAAGATCTGCCGGCGATGTTCACTACCATTCCTTTCAGTTCCTCACTCATTACAAACTGTTGATAATCTCAATACACTTTTCTACTTCACCGATGTATTTATCAAGCTCCCTCTTCATTTGTTCAGATTTAGCTCTCTCCTGATTGTCTTCCCTTCTCTTCCCATTCTCCTTGCTAGCCTGAACGTTCCTAAATTTTTCTACCTCCTGCTTTAGCTTTACATTTTCGTCAATGAGCATGATGTTTTCCTTCCTCAGGTACTCAACCTTTTGGCCAAGCTCAGTGATCTTTTCCTCCAGATGGACCAGTTTATTGAAAACATCTTGCATTTACCAAAGATAGTAGTTTCCAACAAAAGTGGGTTTGCTAATTACCAACGATGGAGATCACGGTCATGGTGACCTCTTGACAGCAATCCGAAAGTCGCTCGAGAAGGGTTCCATAGATAATACGAGCAGCAAGCCTCTAGCCTAACGCAAGGTGGCATGGACATCCTTTTCCAGTCGTCGGAGGATCTTGTGCATGATCTTTTCTATCTCCTTATCAGAAAACGTTTTTTCCGTATTGCGGAGAGTGACAGACAAAGCGTAAGATTTCTGGCCTTTGCCCAATGCTTTTTCGGCCTGGTACACATCAAAGAGATTGACTTCCTCAAGAGTCTTACCGGCGGCATGCTTGATAGATTGGAGGACATCATCATAGGGCACACCTTTATCCAACACCAGGGCAAGGTCTCGCCTTACTGAAGGAAAACGACCCAGAGGCTTAACTTTTACCTGGTCTACTCTTGCCAATTCCAATAATTTATTCCAGTCGAAATCAACCAGGAACACAGGTCCTTTGACATCCATTTTTTTACACAGATCCGGGTGCATCACGCCCAGCTTTGCCAGACAATCTCTGCCTATAGTGTATTTTACTCCTGCAGCAAACTCGGGACTATCCGCCATCTCAATCTTCCAATGATCGAGTCCCAGTAAGCTCAAAACATGTTCACTCACCTGTTTTAGTACATAGTATTCTTTCTCCTCTGAAACTCCAGAGAGTAGCCAGGATTCATCACTCCAGCCATACAGCGAAATAGTCAAATGATCTGCTTCTGTATAATGTCCATCGAGAACCTGGTAACTCTTGCCAAACTCAAACAGTCTGATCCTGGTTTGCTGGTGGTTTTGATTATGCCGCACGGCTTCCAAAGCACTTACCATCAGATTGGGCCTCATGATCTCCAAATGTATATGCGATGTGTTGTTGATCCGGATCAGCTCCTCTTCTTTGTTTGCAATACCGGCGCCCACGTACTTATTATCAACCATGGACATGGACATCATCTCATGAAAGCCAATGGAAGAAAGGTAATCCGATATCCTGCTTCTGATACTCCCGGCATCGGGTTGAGGCAGTGAGTGTACAGCAAAGGTCATCTTCGCCTGAACCGGCACTTTATTGTAACCATAGATTCGCAGTACTTCTTCAATAAGGTCAGCTTCTCTGGTTACATCAGACTTGTTCGTTGGCACTGCGACAGAAATTACGTCTTCATTACCTTCCAAAATTTCCATTTCCAGGGCCAAGAGGATATTTTTCACTTCGTCCGGACTGATCTCAGCCCCTACGAGTCGTGCAAGCTTCTGATAGGACAACCGGACTTCTTTTGGCTTCACAGGTTCAGGGTAAATGTCGATCACTTCAGAGGCAATACGCCCTCCAGCAAGCTCACAAATCAATGCAGCAGCTCTTCTAAGTGCATAGACACAAATATTGGGATCGCTCCCTTTTTCAAATACTTTTGCTGCATCCGTAAACAACAGATGCCTGGTACTGCTCCTGCGCACCCACTTACTGTCGAAATGGGCTGACTCTAAAAAGATGGACGTTGAGTCGGCTGTAACACCACTGCCTTGTCCACCAAAAACCCCGGCGATGCACATACCTGCGTCATTTCCGTCACAGATCATCAGATCATTGCTGGTCAGTGATCTCTCCTGTTCGTCAAGAGTGGTAAATTTTGAACCTTCCGGCAAAGTCTTCACCCTTACCTCATGGCCACCGACCTTAGACCAGTCATAGGCATGTAATGGCTGACCCATTTCATGCAAGACAAAATTGGTCACATCTACAATATTATTGATTGGGCGGACGCCAATGGCTGACAGACAGTCAACAAGCCAACCAGGCGAGGGTTTAATTTCCAAATCACGAATCAGTATACCCGAAAAACGTGGACAAGCCTGACTATTTTCAACCAGAACCTTCACTTCTTCAGGATTGACAGACATTGGCAGATCGATTATTTCGGGCAACTTCACTTCCCCCTTAAATCCATGGTTGACCTTTAACGCAGCCGCTAGATCCTTGGCAACTCCAATATGACTGGTAGCGTCTGACCGATTGGGAGTCAACCCGATTTCAAACACCGTATCTTCTTTAAGTTCGAAGTGGTCTTTGGCAAGTTTGCCTGTCTCAGTATCCGGCTCCAGCACCATAATACCGGAATGATCATCCCCAAGTCCAACCTCATCGGCAGCACAGATCATTCCTTCAGATACCTCACCCCGTATTTTCCCCTTTTTGATCTTCCATGGATTACCTTCCTTATCATAGAGTGTGGTACCAACCGTTGCGACCAGGACCTTCTGTCCCGCAGCCACATTGGGAGCTCCACACACAACCTGAAGGTGGTCTTCCCTGCCCACATCTACCGTAGTAAGAGATAGTCTGTCAGCATTCGGATGTTTGTCACAGGTCTTTACCTCCCCTATCACAATTCCCTCCATTCCACCTTTGACCTGCTCATGCGTCTCCACTCCTTCCACTTCCAGACCAATTTCGGTAAGAAGGTCAGCAAGCTGAGAAACACTCATCTCTACATCCAAATAATTCCTCAGCCAGTTCAAAGAAATTTTCATCTCCGCGTATTTTGACCGGCAAAGATAATGAACTTAACTACTCCGATTTATGGGTTCCTATGGAATCAGTGGCACTTCATTAGCCTGCAAGACTTTAAGAGCACCAGAATTGAAGGATATGAACGAAACGATCTTACAGTGTGTATCCTGCCACCACCCATCTTCGGGAGGAAGGGTAAAGCTGTAGTTTTTCACTATCGGTTGAAAAGCATTGATTTCTTCCAAAAGCACATCGCCATAGGGTTCACTTATGATCTGTCGAAGCACATTCTTATGTACATACTCCGGAACGATTCCCTCGCTGACTGCACGATCGGCCTGCGGATCAACAATGTCATCCTCTTTGACCAGCACCGTAAGGTATAAAGACTCTGGGATGTCTTGAAACGGGAGAATGGTCACCGTCATATCAGCCACGCGACTGACAGTATCATATTCAACCTCGGTGTGAATGGACAACCTGGCTGGTTGTTCCAATTCCTCACTGACCAGGGAAGCCCACCTGCTTGAAAAGACCTGATAACTACCATTCTGCTCCTCCCTATTAACAACTGCTGACGGATACCCTAATGGATTGCCCAAAAGATCCAGGAGCTGGTCACCACCCTCGGTAGCAAAATCATATTTACTATCGGGATAAGGAAATGCAAAGTCCCCTGCATGAATAGAAACGATCACCAGGTTATCTCCATGAATGGCCTTGAGGTTTTCCAGTTCCTGAGATCCCTGTGGACAATTGGGACATCTCGCCCCGGAGAATTCTTCAATAAGGACTACGCGATCACTCTCCGTCGGCCCAATCAGGTTGTACTCGGGCGGCTCATTTACACAGCCAGCCATCAGGAAAAAAGACAGTATAAGAAATGTCACAGATCTCATAAAATCAATTCAGAATGTTGTGGACATTGCCAATCTGACACCACTAAATGCAGGTTCCAATCTGCAGATCCCTCCTGCACAGACTACACCTTCGACCTGCTTAATATAGCTAAGAGAAATACGAAGTGCTTGATTTACGTAATTAACACTCATACGTGGGTAGTGAAGATTGTCGGTTTTGAGCGGATCAATATTGTACATATCCGAAATGGAAAAAGACCAGGTAGGAGCCATATTGTACTCCATCAGAACAAATAACCAGCTCCCAAAGTCCTGTTGAGTGTACATATACTGAGCCTCCATTCTCACCGAATGCCTGTTTGGAAATTTCTTGAGTAGCTCAACATAAGGAATAAAAGTCCTCACGGGAGGTACACCTGTTTTTCCCTCATAGATGGCCTGATCATACCGCTGCATCTGAAACCCAATTACACCCTGGAAATATCTTGAATGCCTGAATGAAACCTCGTTGTCCAATTCGCGGTACAGCAATTCTCCCTCCAGGGAGGAAATGGTGGAAAAATAGTGGACTATATCCCACTTTCTACCCAGTCCATATCGCAACTCCGCCTGCCAGGCCTGCTCAGAGAGCTCTCTTGTAGCTGGGATATATCGTGATTTTAGTCGATATGTATTTACCTGGACCATCGGTGGGAGAAAATTGATAAGTCCGCGATTAAGAGCAGCAAACGGATCAGCCCTGTAGCTAAAGTTCTCTGTGCGCTTGTATTCCACGGTAAAACCCACTCCTTTAAAACCGCCACTGACTGTAGAATAAAGGACAGATCCATTCTCATTTCTAAACTTGCCCAGGGTTGTCTCTCCTGTGTACAGCAACCGGCTGGCATCTGCATCATAATATATATCACGGACCTTAAAGGCCGCCTCGGCATACCAGGAGACAGGACCAACGGAAAGGGTGTTATAGATGGTATATGCGTAAGTATTGTAGAAAAATCCAATGCTATCAGAGGGTGTATAGTTTTGCAACGTTTGTATAATCTCATCAACCTGCTCATCAGACCACCTGCGATTGAGTATACCGATTCCCGGGACTATGGAGATATTCGATTCCTCCCCCAGGCTCACAAAGCCATCCACTGAAGCCCCTCGAATGATGCTACTGTAGAGGTCAAATAGGTTCTTCTGCTTTCCCATAAAAGCTTTGACCTGCCAATTGTCTGTTAGATCGTACTTGATCAGGCCTCCCAGTACCGCATTATCGATCAAAAGTGGCCGCTGTTCATACGAGCGAAAAATCAGACCTGATCCGATTTGGTCGTAGAAGTACCCGGCTTCGAGGTGAAAATCCCCCAGCTGCTTGCGAACATACCACCTTCCCACTCCATAATCTGTGTAGGAACCTCTCGGGTTTAACAGGTTCGAATTAATAAATACATCTCCCCTGATTCCGAAATCAAATCCTTTAATCTGGTAGCTCAATTCCAGCCAAAGTTCACCTCCAAAAATCTCATCATCATATTGAGGTGTTCCGGTAGCTCCGATCTCAGCATCCTCCAGAAAAGCATTTGCACTCATCTGCACTTGCCCGGAAAACTGCCCTTTGTCCTGTCCTTTGCAGACAGATACAACTGTTACCATTATTACGCATAACACAAAAAAGGTGGCAACTCTCATACCTTGTGCGTCGTTATCTTCGTATTAGAAACGACAAAGGAACCGAACCTTAACTGACTTATCAAATAATTTACATGAAGCATATCCTGACACTACTAGCAAGTCGACATCCCATTATCAACGATCAAAAAATGTATGCTGTTATACGAACTGTCCTGGTGGCACTCTGTATTAACGTCGCTTGGACGACAAATGCTCAGGATCTATTGCCTGAGACTCAAGTGAAGACCCTGGATGGAAAGCAGGTGTTAATCAATGACATGGTGGAAGAGGGACAGTTGACAGTAATCAGTTTTTGGGCAACCTGGTGTAAGCCGTGCAAGAAGGAGCTGGATGCCATTACCGAACTGTATGAAGACTGGCAAGAAGATTACAATATGAAATTGATAGCAATCTCTGTGGATAATGCCAGGGCTGTTGCCAAAGTGAGGCCAATGGTTGCAGAAAAGCAATGGCCCTTCGAAGTATTGCTGGACACCAATCAGGATTTGATGAGAGCTCTGCATTTTCAGTCAGTTCCCCATACGGTCCTACTCAATCAGCAGGGTGAGATTGTGTACACACATTCCGGATATTTGCCCGGAGATGAAGATACCCTGGAGGAAGAACTGCAAGCATTGATGCCGTAAGGTGCATGGAAGAAATAAAAAAGCTCCGAAGCAATTCAGTCTTCGGAGCTTTTTTGTTTTGAGTGAGTGTTACGTTAAAAGCCTTAATTACAAATCATCCCTTTCAAATAAACCTCTAGAAAAAGGGATTACTATCTTGAGTAACATAAAGGTAAGTATACATTCGGCACACAAATACCCCATATTGATGGGGTGGTAGACGCAAATACCCGGTGTGCAAAAAAAAAGCTCTGAGATTCTTTTATCTCAGAGCTTTTGGTTTGAGTGTCTGTGTGTTACGTTAAAGCCTCATTTAACATAAAGTATCAAAATCCTCAAAGGGATCACAAACTTGATGGATTAAAGTTAAGGGGACTTGCCGTAGGAAAAAACCCCATATCCATGGGGTGAAATTTTGATTTCCTTTTGACCTTAAAGACAAAAGCTCCGAAATTCTTCAATTTCGGAGCTTTGGTTTGAGTGTGTGTTACGTTAAAGCCTCATTTAACTTAAGTATCAAAATCTAAAAGGATCACAATTCTGATACATCAAATATAAGTGGGCTTTAAAGACTTTAAAACCCCATATTCATGGGGTATCTGGCGATTTGTGGCAGGTTAGATATATACTTGACTTAGAGTCAAAGACTTATCACAATTAATAAACCCGGATTATTCATTGGGTTTTCTTTAGTAGAGTCAAAAAAGGCCTGTGTAGCATAGCTGGTTCGCCTGCTCTGTCCACCCTTGGTGGGTCACCATAGCGGCAGGCAGGTACTATGATGGTGCGGGATAACCCCGAATGCGAATCAGGGGTTTGTCACAATTTCAGATATCTGTCGGAGTAACCAGATGGGAGTCTTGTTATCGGGGAGGAAGCTTTAGTTTGTACTATTGAATAAAATAGTCGTCAGCCATATCGTAATATAGCATATCAAGACATGAGCACCTTACTCTCTATTCCGGTTTCAGCCGTTAGTATCAAATATCACCATCTATCGATAGCTTGATAAGCTCAGCCTTACTATTGATCTGCAGCTTCTTATAAATCTTCTTGATATGATCACGAACGGTCTCAATCGAAACCATGTACTTATCAGCAATCATCTTGTAACTCAAACCTTCCACCAGTCCGGACACGATTTGCTGCTGACGAGGAGTGAGTAATTCCTTTTTAGAATGATCAGAAGGGGAAAAGTACTTCACCACCTTACGAGCAATGGAGGGACTCATATAGGACCCTCCCTGAAAAACTACGGTAATAGCCTCCATGATCTGTGAGAGTGAAGATCGCTTGCTCAGATAAGAGCAGGCGCCTGCGCACAAAGCCTTAAAGATGGTCTCAGACTCTTCATAGGTAGTAAGCATGATAATGTCTGTATCTGGGATAATCTTTTTTATAACACGAATACCTTCCAGGCCAGACATGCCGGGTAGTCCAATGTCAAGTAATAAAACATCAGGTGCCTCACTCCCACCACTTTGATACAAATCCTGAAATTCTTCAAGCGATTTTACTTGACATACCACTTTGAGACTGTGTTGTTCACCAAAGAATGTAACCAGGCTCTCTCTAACAAGAGGCTCATCTTCAATTATCCCGACTGCAATATTTTTCATCTACTTGATATTTACTGGTAAACAATTAAACAAAAGACTTCATTTCAAGATACACACAAAATCCATCATCTTTTTCTATAGCCAGATCCGCCTGAATGGCCTTTGCTCTCATCTCCATATTTTGCAAGCCAGCACCATTAATACTGGATACAGATCCATTATCACTAATCTTGCCAATACCATTATCACTGATCTTCATACTGATTTTTGATCCCTCTTTCCTGATAGAAATATCAACGTGAGTGGCTTCGGAATGTTTGGCAACGTTGGTCAGTGCCTCTTTGAAAATAAGATACAGGTTTTGCCTGACCTGCACTGGTATGCGCCTTTCCTTATTAATATTCTCAACATGAAAGGCATAACTGATGCTTCTGGCGAATAATATCTCTGCGGCAAATTCCTTCATCCGGATCAGCAGATCTTCAAACTTGTCTTTCCTGGCATCTGTTGCCCAAATAACATCACGCATCTGTGCCATGGCATTCCGGCTCATTTCACTGATTCTTTCAAGCTTTGGCTTATCCGATTCCTTGGCACTATACTGTAATAATTCTGTCTGCATAGCAAGTCCTGACAAAACACCCCCTACATCATCATGAAGGTCACTGGAGATTTTGGTTCTCAATCTTTCCATATTTATGGCCTGCTGTAGCTTGATGCGATGGAACAAATAGATCAGCAATGTCAGAAGTAACAGACAAAGTAGAAGAAACCAGGCTTTCTTGTAGAAGTACTCCTGTACCAGAATAATCAGGGTGTATTCTTGCTTACTGACATTGAGATTTCGATCTGCACCTCTGATTCTCAATGTGTATGTTCCCGATGGCAAATTGTTAAATCTAATTTCATTTTGGGATCCCAAATGATTCCAGTCGATGTCTAAACCCTCCAGCTTATACTGGTACTGGTTCTGTTGAGGGTTGGAGTAGTCAGCCAGCGCAAATGAACATTCAAAGTAGCGATTGGTGGCAGGCAAGGTAACCTGCTTGACTTGTTGCAGATTATGTACATGCTCCATAATCGCACCCTCAGTCTGATCGTAGTAGGACATGGCGGATACCAGGATGGGTGCATTCAACTCCCGATCCAGCAATTCATTGGGATGAAATACGCTGAGTCCGTTGACCCCACCCAAATAAAAGTTCCCAAGCTCATCCTGACCATATGAATACCTGTTGAATTGATTTTGGCTAAATCCGTCGCCAACACCGAAATTCCGAAAGGATGTAAGCGTAACATCAAAGTAAGATAGTCCATTGTAGGTGCTCAACCAGAGGTTATTCTTATCATCCTGTAAAATTCCACAGACATTATTGTCTGCCAGGCCATCTCGGGTATCAAAAAATCGGAATTCTCCCTCAATTGGATCATAGATATTTACCCCTGCATCGGTACCAATCCAGATATTTCGGTCGGCATCCTGTGTTATACAATAGATCTGATTGCTATTCAAACCGTAGTAATCCGACTCAGAATATTGAAATAGCTCGGATGCTCCGTCACCAACATCAATCCTCAATAAACCATCCGTAGTCCCCACCCATTTTATCTGGTCTGCATCTTCATAGACAAACGTAGGTTCAAACTCACTCAGAGGATTAGTATCATCTGCATCAAAATAATGATGGAAAGTACCATTGACCTTGTCAAAGGCAGTGAGTCTTCCGGGTTGTTGATCTTCACCTGATACCAGCCAGAGCCGATCATCCTGTCCCAGGGTAAAGCTTTGCAACTTGTAGGGAAAGGGATAAAAGCTGAATGTCGTATCCAGCAGGGACAATCTGATGATTTCAGCACGGTATTGTTCACTATATCTGACGCCCCATACAAATCCCTCGGGGTCATAAATCAGTTCTCTGGCACAATTGCAATACTCTGTTTCGAGGGCATGAGTTATGTCCGGGGTGATAGTTGATATGGTATCAAGGCCTGGATCATAAACAAACCAACTATTTTGTTCGCCCGTAAACATGACATGTCCGCTGGGTAATGCGGCAATACCTCTCAAGCTTGTTTCCAATTCCGGGTTTTCGTCGTCAGATAAATAATTTCGGACCTTTTTCTTGGTCTGGTTTACCTTCTTGACTCCACTATTCGTTCCGAGAAAGACCAGGCTCTCAAAATCCTCGCTGTACATCTCATTGATGTCGGTAGCCACACGCAAAAACTGGGTATATGGCCTGATGACATCATCTGACTTTACCAGGTACATGTTGAGTACATGCTGGTCAGGTTTGTTGGCAATCACTACATTTCCCTGCTTATCCTCCCACAACCTGGTCAAAAGCTCATTGCCCTGGCTTACAATAAAAGGAGTAAAGTATTCGGCTGCCTCATTGTACTCCCATAGTCCAGGTGTATTGATGAAACTAACCCAGATACGCCCCTGACTATCTTCATAGAAAATCTCAGTTAATCCATAGGAATGAGGGACCCCCAGACTATCATGTACCACTTCATTGCGAATACGTCCCGTGGTATCGATCAGCAATAGACCTGTGTTGTTGTCGTTGAGCCAGATCTGGCCGCTTTCCAACACCAGCAAACGATACATTGATGAAGGTCTGGCAGGATAATCAACCACAGAAAAAAGGCTGTCAAACTGAAGGTTATCATTTAACTGCTGGATGACCAATGTAGAATCATTCTCTACCAAAATAAAGACATCACCCGTTCTCTGGTCCAGCGTTATCACTTCTACAGGCCCTAATACCCCGTTCTCTCTGTTGAGGAAAATTTTTTGAGCAAGGGTTGATTCTCGCGACATGTAGTCAATAAATCGGCGATTAGCCTCATATTGAATGATCTTGGAGCCATCATCCCGACAAATAACTTTTCTGATGTCTTTGGCACTGATCCGGGTTTTACGCTCCGGATAGTTATCATAGGTCTCTATGTGCAGACCGTCATATTGGTTCAAGCCATTTCTGGTGGCAATCCAGAGATATCCATAGCGGTCTTTGACAATATCTTTTATGGTACGGTCGGAAAGGCCTTGTTCCAGGGAGATCTGGGTGACAGGCCCCAGCTCCTGTCCCAGCGCCTGCCCACATACCAGGCAGAATGACAGTACAGCTACTATGGTTCTGACCATAATCAAATTGTGATCCATTGACTAAGTTAAAGACAATTCTTCAACCACACCATTACCTCTGGCTATCAGATCATTATATCATGTATGAGGGGAAAATGTCTAGCAACCTTACCTGTAACCGGAATTCCCGTTAACTTTCCGAAGCTGCTTTATACCAACAGAAGAAATTCCACTGGTCGCTGATTTTCTTGTTCAGAAACCATCTCTGACTCCGGTGTATTTCTTTTCCTTCAATTGTGCAATCATATCGAGCATGATGTACATCGCTTCTTCAATGTATATGTCTTTTTTGACATCTTTCACGAAATCCTGATTATTTGCCAGTCTGACATCATCAGCCTCGATATATTCGATATTGGATTGAAGGTTACTCACATACAGAGAATCAATGGGATGAAAAACTTCTCGAAATCGCTTGCCTTCTGCCTCTTTTTTCTCCACCTCGGCTCTGTAAGCATCCACATCCAGAAGATATTTACGATCACTTTTCTCTTCATCACTCAATACCTGAGAGCGCTCTTCCACTACCTGAAAGGCCTCACTTTTGGCTATTCTCTCTTTGCTCAACATCATCAATTGTTCACGATCAAAGCTCATAGAGTTTTTGTGATAAGGAACAGGATCTATTTCACTCCATTGCAGGGGAGTTTCCAATTCTTTCTCACCTACTTTGATGTGATTATACGGCATGGGCAAAACGATATCCGGTATTACACCCTTCAACTGAGTGGAGCCTCCATCCACGCGGTAAAACTTCTGCGTAGTGATCTTCACTTCTCCTAGGGGCTTCAGATCCTGGTTACCGAGTACAAACTGATCCAGTTCCTGAAATCGTTGTACGGTACCTTTGCCAAAGGTGCTGTTACTGCCTACAATAATTGCACGGTCATAATCCTGCAAAGCAGCAGCAATGATTTCAGATGCGCTTGCACTCATGTGATTGACCAGTACGATCAATGGCCCGTCATACTGTACTTCGGGATCCTGATCTCGTAAGATATAGGGTTTTCGATCCCGTGATTTCACCTGAACGACAGGGCCTTCCTCAAAAAACAAGCCGGTCATATCCACTACTTCTGACAAAGACCCCCCTCCATTATTCCTGAGATCCAGAATAAGTCCTTTTGCCCCCTCGCTAGTCAATTTTTTCAGTTCTCTTGCAACATCTTCAGCACATCCGGTCTTTTTACCAGATTCAAAATAGAACTTGGGTAAAAGAATGTATCCAATCTCGGGTCCACTTTTCCCATGCTGCAGCAAAAGGGACTTTGCATTTCCTTCTTCCAATATAACCTGATCTCTCACTATCCGGATTTCGGTTACTGATCCATCGGCTTTCTGAACCCCAAGGACAACCTTTGTACCCTTTTTTCCTCTGATAAGATCGATCACATCATCCTGACGCCATCCCCTGACATCTTTCGATGGTTCACCATCTTCAGCCACTTTAATGATAAAGTCATTGACTTCCAGTTCCTGTTGTTTCCAGGCGGGACCGCCAGGAATGATCTGGGTCACTTTGGTCAAATCTCCTTCTGGAATCAACCTGGCACCAATACCCTCGTAGGTGCCGTACATCTCCTGATCAAAACTCTCTTTTTCCCTCGGACTAAAGTAGTTGGAATGAGGGTCATAAGTACTGGTAATGGCATTGAGGTAATCTTCAAACCGATCTGATCTGCGCAAGTCCTGCAAGCGCTTAAACCAACTTTCAAATGTCTCGACCACCGATTCTTTAGCCTTGGCTACCAACTCAGCATCACTGAGCTCTTCCTCATCCTCAAGCTGGGCATCCCTGAGATCAATCACCTTTAAGATGGTCTCATACCGGACCAGCTTTCGCCAAAATTCTCTCAGCTCAGCATAATCGAAAGCGTAACCTCTACTGTCTGAATTGAGGATAATCGAGTCCATGGACTTTACCGTAAAATCTTCCTCAATTATGTCAGAAAACATGTCTTCGCTTCTATCAATAGCTGCGTCAATTACGGCCACTGACAAGTCAAAGAATTTAAAACTACCAACCGTAATCTCATCATCCAGATCGTAAGTATAGTCATCCAGTAAATCCAGATCCGATTGGGTCAGAAATCTTTTGGATGGATCCAGGGATTCAAGATAAAAGTGGTATACCTGGGCAGACATGGTATCATCAATACTCCGGGGAGCATAGTGCTTCTTGTCTAAAAACTTTACCACGGCCTGTAAGGTGAAAAACTCTTTTTCAGCAGCATCAGGCTCACTGGTTTCTACTGTCTTGAAGAGCACGCTCAGCAATGTTATCAGCAGAATTATGGAACTTCTCAACACCATGGCTTTTACATTTTTCTATTGATGGATAAGGGTAGCCATCTAAATATAGTTCTTTTACGCCACAAAGGGATTCTACATTCTTGTTGTTTTCCCCCAGATGGACTACATCATAACGCGATTCTTTTTCACTTTGTTTTTATCCCGTACTAGGCAATAGACTCTCCATTACCTAATCCAGGTTTATAACAAAAAAGATGCCCCACCGTAAAAAGTGAGGCACCAAAATAATTTGTTACGTAAAATCGGAAAGTTCGAGACTATCAAACCGAAGCTAAATCCCCGATTCAGACTCCAAAGCCTTAAAGAAACGGGGCTATGACCAGTGCGACCACAGACATCAACTTGAGAAGAATGTTCAATGAAGGACCGGAAGTATCCTTGAAAGGATCGCCTACAGTATCGCCCACAACAGTGGCTTTATGAGGTTCTGACCCCTTTACATAATTCTTGCCATCGATTTCCACACCTTCTTCAAACATCTTCTTGGCATTATCCCATGCACCACCGGCATTGGATTGAAATATGGCCATTAACACTCCACAGACCGTTACTCCGGCAAGTAATCCACCTAACATTTCAGCTCCACCTCCAAAACCAACAACCACCGGAGTGGCCACGGCAATAATACCCGGGATAACCATTTCGCGAATGGAGGCCTTGGTTGAAATCTCTACGCATTTATCGTATTGGGCTTTCCCTTCAGCTGCGTCAAAAGTAGCCTGATCTTCCTTCGACCATGACGAATAATCAGAGTCTCCGTTCTTCATCATGATATCGAGAGCTGCCCTCAATTCAGGGATGCTTTTGAACTGTCGTCTTACCTCCTTGATCATGTCCATAGCTGCTCTACCTACTGCTTTCATTGAAAGTGCTGAGAAAAGGAAGGGTAACATACCACCAACCAGAAGTCCACTCATCACTGTGGGATTGGCAATATTGATAGAATCAATCTTTGCCGTAGCCATAAAGGCAGCAAACAAGGCCAGGGCAGTCAGTGCCGCCGAGCCGATCGCAAATCCCTTACCAATAGCCGCGGTCGTATTTCCTACCGCATCAAGCTTATCTGTTCTTTGACGTACTTCTTTGGGTAGGTCGGACATTTCTGCAATACCACCTGCATTATCTGATATAGGTCCATAGGCGTCTACAGCTAACTGTATGCCGGTGTTGGAAAGCATGCCAACAGCGGCAATGGCAATACCGTATAGTCCGGCGAAATGATAGGCGCCTAAAATGGCTGCAGCCAGGATAATAATCGGTATGGCCGTTGACATCATACCCACACCCAGTCCGGCAATGATATTTGTGGCAGAGCCAGTGATGGATTGCTTTACGATGGAGAGAACCGGTTTTGTCCCGGTACCGGTGTAAAACTCCGTAATCAACCCGATACCCAGTCCGGCAATCAAGCCAAAGATCACGGCCCAAAAAACACCAGTAGAACTAAATTCTTTTCCTGCTATGGTCCATGTATCCGGCAACATCCACTGAACGATCAGGTAGGTACCTATCAACATCAAAATGGCTGAAAGAAATTCCCCGCGATTCAAAGCTTTCTGCGGATCACCACCTTCACCAACCCGAACGAAAAAAGTACCGATAATGGAGGTAAGTATACCAAGTCCTGCCAGTATCAATGGAAGAATGACAGCATTCATTCCACCGAAGTTGTTTGACTCCTCAAACCCAACAATGCCCATGAAAGTAGCACCTAAAACCATCGTTCCAATGATCGATCCTACGTAGGATTCAAAAAGGTCCGCTCCCATACCGGCGACATCACCCACATTATCACCCACATTGTCAGCAATCGTAGCAGGATTTAAAGGGTGATCTTCAGGAATTCCTGCTTCAACCTTTCCAACCAGGTCAGCTCCGACATCGGCTGCTTTGGTGTAAATACCTCCTCCAACTCTGGCAAATAACGCAATAGAAGATGCTCCAAAAGAAAATCCAGTGAGAATAGTAATGACCCTGGCTACCGCATCTTGCGAACCAACTCCAAAGAGGTTGCTGTATAACAGGAAAAGGCCTCCCAATCCCAGGACTCCCAATCCTACAACACCAAGACCCATTACTGATCCGCCTGCAAAGGCAACTTCCAGAGCCCGTCCCAGGCTTGTTCTGGCGGCATTCGTCGTCCTTACATTGGCCTTGGTTGCCACTCTCATTCCGATAAAACCTGCCAGGGCAGAACATATGGCTCCCAATACGAAAGACATAGCTACCAGCGGTGAAGAGGCTTCATTCATTCCACTCCACGCCATAAGTATAGCTACTCCCAATACAAAAATAGCCAGTACCCTGTATTCGGCCTTTAGAAAAGCCATGGCTCCATCGGCGATATTCCTGGCGATGCCTGCCATTTTCGGGGAACCAACCTCTTGTTTGGAAACCCATGATGATTTCCAAAAAGTAAATAAAAGGGCAATTACTCCCAGAATAGGTATCACTAACAACATTGTCTTATCCATACTTCAGTTTCTATTATTAAACCCGGAGATGCTATATGTGACATCTGCCAGCAAATCAGGTTTTGATCCAACTATCAACATTTACCTGCCTGGCACCTAATCACGCGATTTTAACGTCCAACAACATCCGCCTGAGTCAAAATGGTCGGCAAAATTAAGCTTATTTTGAAATTTGACCCAAATTCACAAGCTGCAAAATCATTAACCTTGTAAAGCAACCCGGTTACTTACTCGTCAATCCACTCTACTTTATCTCGCCAAGGAGTACGTTTTGCACCCAGAGAAGGTACCGAATGATGCCCCAGATAGAACAAACCCAGGCAGCGTTCACCAGTTGCCAGATCAACAAATTCTCCCATGGAACGGATGGCACCCGGACTGCTCCAGTATCCTCCCAAACCCATAGATTGTGCTGCAATCCAAAGGTTTTGCACGGCACAAGCTACCGATGCAATTTCCTCCCACTCAGGCACTGTTTCCCGAAGGTCTCTTTGCATGCACACCAGGATAACAGCTGATGACTTTTCCATCTTCTTCCTGGTCTTGCTGATCTTAGTTTCTGAAATGCGATCAGGAGGAGTTTCGGACAGATAGATCTTTTCAAGAAATTGACCCAGTCTCTTCAATGCCCCTCCTCTTAGCACCTTGAATCGCCATGGTTGGGTCATTCTGTGAGTTGGAGCATGGTTTGCGCAATCCATGAGCAGCTCAATATCTTCCCGGCTTACCTCACGATCATCAAACGATCTGGGAAAGATCGCCCGCCTGTTCTTTATTCCTTCGATAACCGGGTTCACGGTTGATTGACTGGCAGTTTTATTCATTGGACAAAAATATTTTTTTAGACTTATCTAAATTATACTTACTTTTAACGCGGATTCTGGGTTCGTCATTGGAGTCAGAAGAGGCATTCAACAGCTTTACTCGAATGAGGAAGTCCAATTTGATACCGGGTTTAAATACAATGGTGCATGCTTACTGTTTCCGAAGAAAACCACTTAAAGGCGATTTTCAAAATATCTGAACGGAATGGTACTCCCGTTAGTACCAATAAAATTGCACATGAGTTGAATACAGCTGCAGCGTCAGTAACGGACATGCTAAAAAGACTCTCTGCAAAAAAGCTGATCAAATATGAGAAGTATCAGGGTGCCCATTTAACTGAACAGGGTAATCAACTTGCTACGAGATTAGTCCGTAAACACCGTCTTTGGGAAACATTCCTGGTGGAAAAGTTAGAATTCAGCTGGGACGAAGTGCACCAAATTGCTGAGCAACTGGAACATATACAATCTGAAACACTGACCGAAAGACTGGATGCTTTTCTGGATTACCCCAGGTTTGACCCCCACGGAGATCCGATCCCGGACCGTAATGGAAAGTTCACATTGAGAAAGCAACATGTTTTGGACTCACTTGAACAAGGAGACACCGGTATAATCATAGGCGTATCAAACCATGATACAGACTTTCTCAAATTGCTGGATGAATTGCAGGTCAAGCTGGGAGTCACCATCAGCATCCTGAGCAAATTTGATTATGATGATTCACTAAAGGTTCGCATTGGAGAATCTGCCGAACACATCATTCCAAAGAACATATCAAAAAACATATATGTTAAGAAGGCTTAATATACCAGGCGGTTCCTATTTAGGGCTAATCTTGTTGCTGTGGCAACTACCAAATGTTCATGCCTTTCAGACAACGAATGCGAAAACCCTCAAAGTAGTAGCAACTGCATCCATGATATCAGATATGGTATCACAAATAGCCGGTGAGAAGATAGAGCTTACCTGCATCGTACCCATCGGCGGTGATCCGCATATTTACGAACCCACACCAAAGGACGTACAATTGGTAGCGCAAGCAGATTTGATCGTTAGAAATGGTCTTACTTTCGAAGGGTGGCTCAATGAACTCATTGAAAACTCAGGTACTTCCGCAAAAACCATTACTGCCACAGATGGCATTACCCCGATAGAAAGTCAGATATATAAGAATGCTACAGATCCACATGCATGGATGGACGCCAGCAACGCACTGGTATATATCGATAATATAAAGGAAGCACTGGTGAATATGGATCCGCAAAATGCCTCATTCTACTCTTATAATCACGAAACATACCGCGACAAGATCCTGAAAACGGATACCTATATCAAGGAGCAAATTGCAACGATACCAGTGGAAAAGCGGATCCTGATCACATCTCATGACGCTTTTCAATACTACGGTCGGCGGTACAGCATCAGATTAGAATCTATACTTGGGGTCTCAACAGACGCGGATATACAAACTTCGGATATTATCCGTCTCAATAAGATCATTCAGGAAAATCAGGTTCCGGCATTGTTTATTGAAAGTACCATCAACCCAAAAGTATTGCAACAGCTGGCCAAAGACAATGACGTACGTATCGGAGGCAAACTCTATGCAGACAGCATAGGAGACAAGGACAGTCCGGCTCCCACATACCTGGATATGCTCAGACATAATACCGATGTCATTGTGGCCGGTCTTACCATGGATTCGGTTATCTCGGATGATATGCAGGAGGGTCAGGTTGGAAATAAATCCCTGGTGTACTGGTCTCTTGCAATTGCATTGATCATCCTTTTTGCTATACTAATTATTATCTTCAATAGATCATGAAAGAACCTGCAATACTTATCAAGGACCTGTCGGTTGCATACGATCGGAAAAGAGTGCTCACCAATATTTTTCTTTCCGTTGACCGGGGTAAAATCCATGGTGTTATTGGACCTAATGGTGCTGGTAAATCTACTTTATTTAAAGCCATACTTGGGCTGATTGATACCAACACCGGTATGGTGTTGTTTGAAGGCAAGCACATAGAGGAAGTCCGAAAAAAAGTGGTGTATGTTCCTCAAAGAGATGACGTAGACTGGCAATTTCCGGCCACTGTCCTGGATATAGTCCTGCAGGGTCGTTATCCTCACAAAAAGATTTTTCAGCGTCTGTCCAGACACGATCATAAACTCGCAGAATCTGCCATGGAAGATATCGGGATCACATACCTCCGGGACAGGCAGATCGGTGAATTATCAGGCGGCCAGCAACAACGGGTTTTCCTGGCCAGAGCTCTTTGCCAGGGTGCTGATATCTTTCTTCTTGATGAACCACTGGTGGGAGTTGATGCCACTACTGAGGATAAGATCATGCAAATCCTTAAAGAATTGGCTAACAAGGGGAAGACTCTACTTGTCATTCATCATGACCTTTCTACAGTGGAAGCCTACTTTGATGAAGTCATACTGCTCAATCAAAGGTTGATTGCACATGGAGAAACCAAGTTGACCTTTACCCCGGAACTCATTGAGATGACCTATAAGGCTCAATTACCTATCCTGCACAAGACGGGGCTTATTGGCTAATCGGTAAGGAGCAAATCAACCCAAAGTTTTACCTGTAGAATACTATTTTTTTTGGAGGTGATAATTGACCCCAGCGCGTACGTTGAATTGATTGCTGTCCACTGGGGTTAGTCCCTGCAACACATTATCCAGGGCAGCGAAGATCAACCAGTTACCTACGGGAACCGCTCCGTAGAATCCTAGTTGAAACTGATCGAACTTCTGTGAAACAGTCGCTCCCACATCAAGGCCCGAAGGAAAAAAGGTTGAAAACGAAGCAGCATAGACCCAAGGTGAGGAGAATCTGCTGTTATATTGAATCTGCAAACCTGCCCGAAAAGAAGACGTGATCTGGTATGACACTGAGCCATAATAATTTGGGGTTCTGTTGATCTTGATATCATCATCGATAGACGCAAGTTCAAACAAAGCCCTCAACGAATCCAGGGCTCCCTCCAATTCGATTTGGTCAACGGAAAATAGACCGATTCCACTCAACCCAGCGTATGTTCTTGTGTCCTGACTGGCATAGGAACTTGCACCTGCGTTCCAATGTATAGATCCAAGGTCAGTGAAAGACAATCCCAACTCAAGCCGGTCGGACGGTGCCCAGACTATGCCACCATCAAGGCCAAATCCCGTATGCGGTGTAAACAGCGCAAATTTTTGTGATTCGTCAACCTCAAAATTCAAGAGATTATCACCTTCAAAGTTGACAACGCCTACATTGTAGAGCAGGTAATCTGTGCTCAAAGTAATTTCATAAAAATCTTCATTGGTATGCAGCCTGGCTGAGGAACGAGGTGTATATGCCAGCTTTACACCGGTCAGAAGTTTTGGCCGGATAGCCAGGTTTAATGGACCCAATCGCCGGGAAATAAGAAAACCGAAACTGTTCAAATTTTCAATATGCAAATCAGGACCGATTTCGATTTCCTCACCAATATATGGTTGATTGCCCTCCACATATAACTCAACCAACTCTGTCGGATAAGTAAAATCACTCTCGGATACGATTTCATGTTCAAAACCAAAAGACCAATGTTCGTTGGTGTATTTCACTTTTACCGTCTGAATCCGCCAGTTAATGACACCAAGGTTGTCCTGCTCTGGTGAAAGCTCATTAAGCAATGAAGATGCCTGTATAAACGGATCACCCTCATCTCTTTCAATAAGTTCTGCAAATGCGGGTCCTGCGTGATACACATCATACAAAGCACTTGGCAATCCAATGTGCCATCCTTTATCCTGAAATGCCGCCGGATTATAAAGATCTCTTTGCAAGACACTTTGCATGAAGGGAAGAGTAACCTCGGACTGGCCTGAAAGCATCAGGCTGGAAACCATTGGGATAATCTGACGTACAACCCTCATTACTCCAGTTTTATTTCTGCACCAATACCAACAGACAATGTCTGGTCCGGCCTGATAACAGCCATCTTTTGACCATCATCGGGAGAAGTAACTGTAAGAACAAGTTGCAGATAGTCCATTCTTGACAACCTCGTCAGATCATCTTTGCCCAGTGTATAGAAGAGTACCGATTCTCTATGGTTGGTAACATTACCGGAATCATCAGAGCCAGCGGGACTGACCAATCCTTCTGCCTCAGGTTCCAGAGGAATTGCTAGTGCAGGATTCTCGCTAACAAGCATGAGATGAGGAGTAAAACCCAGTGGAATTCCATTCTGCACCCAGAGTTTTAAACGTAAAAACCCAATCGAATCGAGTTCTTCGACCATTAACTCAATGTCCTGTCGCAAGGATATGGAATCGATAAGTGCCTCAAAGCTTAATTCAAGCTCTGCGTCCATTCGCGCAAAACTGGTATCCGTTAGAAAAAACTCATCATCATCATCCGCATCGGGATTGGCAATAATATCCAGATCATAACGAATGGATGCAATATCTGATTGGGAGATCTCGGCAAGGTTAGAATTGCGACGATCAATGGTAATTCTCCGCGTTGCAAAATCACCAACCTGATCGATACGAGGATATTCCAGATCTATCAGATCGTCAAATAACGAACTTATCAGTGGCGTAATATCACCATCAAGGTTAACGATGGAAGCTTCCTTTACCTTTACCCCGATGGGAAAGCCAAAGCTATTGGTAAAATCAAAATGGATTTTAGGGTTGGTAAACTTATAACTTCCTCCCACAATGGTATCCTGAACATCCACTTCGATTACTTCCAATCCGGTCGGGAATGAGTTTTGGTGAATCCGTCCCTCTACGTAATGAAAATCCAGGGCATCAATAAATAACTGGGAAGTGGGTAGTACAATCCGGGTTCCGTCTTCCCTGCGTGAATCATACTTTAACTGTACAAATCCCTGAGTAAAATCCACCTGATAGCCACTCAGTTCTATATCCGGCGTCGTAAATGAGCCCATACCCTGCTCGTTGGACGGGATGACGTACTCCCTTCTGAACACTGCGCCATCTTCCAGGATTTGGGGAATCCAGACCTTCACCGATACCTCATCGTTTTCATCAGAATTAAGTATTAATCTTAGATGATCTCCTTTCAAGATGGCTGATGTAGGATCAGCCTGGTCCAGTGCCGGAAGTGGAATCTCAAAAATGGAATCACTCACTGGCAATGGAATGCCGATGGGAATCTTGGGAAAAACATCTTCCCTGGTCTTTTCAATGGAAGCGGCTTCAAATACAGCTGCGTATACGCCCTCTTCATTAAGGATAATCGAGGTAGAATCACTTACCAGGCCAATCAGGGCATCTGTGGTGATCGTCTCGAAAAGAAGAGGAAAATGTAAATGGCTTGTGGGGTCGTCAAGTTCAAGGTTTTCCCACTCCTCTTGCTCAAGACATCCGGTCAAAAGAAGGCAAATACCCAGCAGGACCAGGTATCCATAATCAGATATGATCGGCATGCTAATTTGCAAGCAACTTTTCCATTCCAAGGGCAGGTATTTCCACATGCTGAAATCCCTTTCCCTGCAATAACGCTTTAAAGCTTTGTTGCGTATCATATTCCCCATGCACCAGAAATAAACTTTTCAATTTATTTTGTCCAGAAAGAAAATCAGCCATTTCATTTCGGTCGCCGTGAGCAGAAAATGATGTCATACGCTCGATCTTTGCCTTAACAGGTTTAACATCACCGTACAGTTTGATTTCTTCGATGCCGTTCATTAACATACCGCCCGGAGTATGCGGTGCACAATATCCGACCATGAGAAAAGTAGCCCGTGGGTCACTGATATTGTGATACAGGTGATGTCTCACCCTACCGGCATTCATCATACCAGAGGCACTTATGATTACACAAGGTTCCTTGGAGGTGTTGAGCCATTTTGATGTTTCGACATCTCTCACATAAGTCAGGTTGTTAAAACCGAACGGATTGTCATCAATGAGCAGGTATTCATTGAGCTGATTGTCATAACACTCAGGGTGAGACCCGAATACCTGGGTGACATTTACAGCCAGGGGGCTATCAACATAGATTGGAATTCTGGGTAATTGACCTGCTGTTTCAAACTGGTCCAACATGTACACAATCTCCTGTGTTCGGCCTACACTAAAAGCCGGAATGATCATTTTCCCTTTATTTACCAGGCAGGTTTCCTTCAAGATTCGCAACAATTTGCCGGCCTCCTGTGGTTTGGATTCATGGTCCCGGTCTCCGTAGGTAGACTCACATATGAGATAGTCAACTTCTGGCATTTGCTGTGGATCCCGCAGGATTGGCCTGTCGGGCCTGCCAATGTCACCAGTAAAGCCGATCATTACCTCTTTACCACCTTCCTGGATTCTCAAGGTCACATTAGCACTACCAAGAATGTGCCCGGCATCCCTGAACTGAACTTCGATCTGGTTATTTATCCGAAACCAGCGGTCATACGGTGCCGTAATAAAGCGTTTCATGGTTTCGGCCACATCATCGGCTACATACAGTGGCTTTCGCATTTCTCCCCCTTTCTTTTTCCTTTTCAACCGCTTGTTATGATACTCGGCATCCCTTTCCTGAATCCTTGCACTATCAAGCAGCATCAGGGCGCAAAGTCCCCTGGTTGCATGGGTGGAGTAAATTTCGTTCCTAAAACCATCAGCAACCAATTTAGGTAATCGTCCGGCATGATCTATATGCGCATGGGAAAGTATGACGCAATCTATTTCACCTGGATCGAAATACCATTTACGGTTGAAGCCATCCATCTCTTTGGAATTCCCCTGATACAATCCACAGTCCAATAGTACGGTGAATCCATTATCCAGGGTAATAAGATGTGCGCTACCGGTTACTTCCCTTGCAGCTCCACAGAATTGAATCTTCATACATGATGATTTGGTTGTGCGGGAAAAGATACACTTTTACTCCGGACACCAAATCAATCGATACGACAGGATTAACAGATGAATTTCCTATCGGAGCTTTACGCCCCCATATTCGGCATCAATAACAATTTCACCACTTCCACCGTCCCTGGTTTTGAATCCACTAACTTCTATCTCATTATTGTTTCTGATATCTCGCTGCACATCTACGTCAGATGGTAGGTGCACTGAGGTATATCTGCCATTAATGTCAAAAGTAAAGTCCTCCAGATCACTGACATCTATCTTAATGCCGGTATACTTGCTCTCCACTCTTATTCCTGTAAAACCATCTGAGATCTGATCAATATCCAGCCCACCATATGACAGTTCAGCATCGAGGGTACCAACGAGTTCCTCCAGCCGAATGTTTGTGTACTTGGTTTCAACAACCAATTCATCAATCTTTTCTGCTTCAATTTTGTCGTACTTACCCTCATTGTCCATGGTGCCTACTTCTCCCAGGTAATACTTATCATACGATGATGAGGACACCAAAGTGGTAATATTTCCTATGGTAATTTCAGAAAACTTAGACTCTATATCCATTGATTCCACTTCATTCATCCTCAGCTTAGCATAGGCAATTTCAACTGTGGACTCTCCGGATTTGGCAATGGTTGCATTTCCATAAGCCAGCTCCAGCACAAGGTCTCCAATGGCATGATCCATCGTGAGATCACCGTACTTCAGATCGATAACGGACTGGCCTCTGATATCCTCAATATCTACGTTTCCATAACGGTTGGACAATTCAAGGTTAGCTGACTCAGGCATAAAGACTTCATAATCAATCTTTACATCGTCTTCGCCCCACCAGCTCTGGGTAAACCACCAGAAAGATTTCTTCGAATCAATTTCTGTTTCAGCACTGACATGGTTTGATGAATTACTGAAGGAAATACTGATTCGATCAAAAACATCTTCAGCTTTCGAATCACTACCTGCCATCACTCTGACGGTCACTGAAATACCAACCTCGTTCTTAGCCCAGGTTGACACATCTATCGCCCCGTGTATATTATGCAGGTTAACTGTACCTCCCTCATTAATACTAAAGGACTTTTCATAGGTACGGGTATACTCAGCCCTGGCCACTGTCTGCTGCCAGGTCATAAAGAGCAAACCAATAACTAACCAACGCATAAACCTAAATGTCAGCTTGTCTCTCATAAAAATTTGTTTTATCTGCATTTTCACCTTCAATAGCTTTTTCCAATAAGGCAATCTTGGCCTCGTACGAAGCAATGATGGCCTGCATAATCATCTCCCTTGAATGTTTGGGTGCTTTAATGAGTTCTTTTTTTAACTCCATGATGTTTTGTTCCAGGGTATGGTATTCTTCCTGTTGATCGGCTGATTGCCAACCGTCTGATAGTTCCACAAATCTGGCATCAAGCTCTTGTTGAAAATAGGTCTCCAGACCGTTGATTTCCTCAGAATTGTTAAGAACCTGAAGATGCCTGTATTCCTGAATAGATGGATAAACCATCATTCCGATACTCACTCCGACCAGAACAAGTATGGCTGCCGCTACACTTCGAATCCAGATTGACCTAAATCGTTTCCGAGGTGTTCTGTCCAATGATTTTTCAATCTGCGCCCAGACTTTCAGAGAAGGTCTGTCCGTATCGAATGCATCTCTTTGTTCGTTTATAAATCGTTCCAGATCATCTCTTTCCATCATCCTACCTTGTTTTTGTCCAGTAAAATCTGATTTATCCTGCTCTTGGCTCTACTGTATTGAGATTTGGACGCACCTTCTGATATCCCCAGAAACTGACTTATTTCCTTATGATCATATCCCTCTAACATATATAGCGTAAACACAATACGATATCCATCCGGCAATTGGTCAATGGCTTTCTTTATTCGCTCTACTTCGCCGGGGTCCGCTTTGGGAGAGTAACTCTCCTGCGGCACTTCTGTTACCTGATCCATCAGTTCCAAAAAGACCATTTTTCTTCGTTTCAATTCATTAATACATTGATTCACCACGATTCTTTTTATCCAGGCACCAACGGATGACTCAAACCGAAAACTATCCAACTTGGTATAGACATCCACAAAAGCATTTTGCAGCACATCTTCAGCGTCTTCCCTCCTTCCCATCATGCGATAGCATATATTATACATGGCCCTGGAGTACGCCTGGTAAAGTTCAAACTGTGCCCTCCGATTACCGTCCAGGCATCGTTTAACCAATTCATAGTGCTGATCGTAGGCTTTATTCAATACAGCTGTTTAGTTTGATATTATGGACAACAGATTGGTGCAAAGGGTTGCACCGGGTGCACAGCTTTCACATAAGAACTGCGTGTTCCTTCCAAACCGCTCATTGGGCATTCACGGTTTACATTGAACTTTCTGTTACTCCTCTTCGGATTCTGATTCCCGGTTTTCTAGTTTCTTGTCCTTTACGTTTTCGTCGAGAAAATTGTTCAATTGATCAACCGACAAAGTAGAAATGATTTCTCCAAATTCGTTGATTTTTATGTCAAATCCCGACAACTCTTCGTGGGCTTCTGGTGACCCTTTTCTGGGAATCTTTTTCGGCATGGTACTTTTTATGTTAAACGTCATCGACGGGGTATGCAGTTCCCGACTTCTAGGTTGCCTTCAGGATTTGATCAAATATGGCATGACTTCCGATCAATCGTTGATCGACCATCTCTTTTCCCATCACATCCATCGTCTGGAAAAGATCAGGGCCCCTGGTATCGCCGGTTAGGGCAATGCGTAGCAAAGGAAGAATGTCACCAAACCCCAAACCATGATCCTGAATATAGGAA
>JAUILF010000399.1 GCA_030433135.1 Bacteroidia bacterium
GGGTCTTTCCAAAATTCAAAGCCAGTTGGTATTTTATCAAATACCTCCGTATGTGTGATGTAAGCATCACTGGGGAAACTGCCTGTTTGTAGGCGCTCAATTACCAGCTCGAAGTCAGACCGCGTTGCATTTCTGCTGCAAAGTAGGGATATCTCCCGTGCATGTAGCGAAGGGTGGTGAAAGGCGAGATGCCCTTTGTTAAGGCCCACAAGAACATAAGATCCTCCCGAGCCTACATATTCTACACCTGCTTCCATGGGACCTTTAATACCAGTGGCATCAAACGTTGCATCGGCTAAATCACCATGTGTGATGTCCTCTAAAGTTTCCAATGTATGATCATTAGCCTCAACCAAGTGGTCAACACCCAGATGTTTCTCGCACCAGGCAAGGCGAACAGGATCTATATCTATGGCAATTACTCTGGCACCTGCTTCCTTTGCTGCCCAAATAGTGCCTACACCGATGGGGCCACATCCTGATACTATCACCCATTGACCTTCGGTTACTGCAGCTCTGCTCACAGCATGAGTTCCGATGCAAAGGGGTTCGACAATGGCCATCTCCTCAACCGTCAGCCCTTCTGCAGGTAAAAGCAGATCGGCTGGGTAGGAGATGAATTCCTGCATTCCTCCGTCCACATGCACCCCTATGACTTTGAGTTCGGCGCAGCAATTGGTTTTACCCAGACGGCAGGCCCTGCACGTACCACAGGGGATGTAGGGTATTACGACCACATCCTGTCCAACTTGCAGGGATGATTGGCCATCGTTATCGACAATTCGCGCAGAAACTTCATGACCGAGTATCCTGGGGTAAGTGAAAAAGGGCTGATTGCCGGCAAAGGCATGTAAATCGGTTCCACAAATACCAACTCTGCGAATTTGCAAGAGGCACTCACCAGGTTTCGTTTCGGGCTCTGATAGTTCAACAGTGTTAATTTCGCCAGGTTGTTGGCATACCACTCCTTTCATCTTTTATTCATTTTGCCGGGGCGAAGGTAAGTACTTGCCGAATACCGGATAAGCTCAAAATTCAGATTGAGTAGAAATTAATGTTGGGATTTAGCTAATTTGATTGCAAAGGGTACCATATGCAAAGAAGGATATTTCTCAAATCAGGAGTTTTGGCGGGAATGAGTTCGATCGGGATGACCAGTTTGGTCTCTTCCGCAGCAAATGAAAAGTTAGGTTTGACAGAGCGGACTGCCAACCTCAAGCTTAGTTGCAATATTTACTCCTTCAACCACCTCCTCACCGAAAGGATCATGAGTCTGGAGGAGGTTATTGACTTTTGTGCTGAGTTGGGATTTCAGGCTGTTGACCCCACAGGGTATTATTTTACCGGGTATCCTCAGGTCCCGGCTGATGATTATATCTATTCGATTAAACACCGGGCATTTGTCAATGGCATGTCCATTAGTGGAACTGGCATTCGTACTAATTTTGCTCATCCAGACAAGGCAGAGAGACAGAAAAACATTGAATTAACCAGGAAATGGGTTGAGATGGCAGCCAAACTTGATGCTCCGACCCTGAGGGTGTTTGCCGGTAATGAACGGCCTGATGGTTATGAATTGGCTGAAATTCAGGAATGGATTATTGAAGCGCTGGATGAATGCGTAGCATTTGGTGCCGACCATGGTGTGATGATTACTCTGCAAAACCATTATGATGTCCTGAAGACAGTCGAAGAAGTGAGATTCGTCCTGGATGCTATCAGTTCTCCCTGGTTAGGACTTAATCTTGACATTGGTAGTCTCAGGGATGGGGACCCCTATGAGGAAATAAAAAGGTTGGTTTCGTACGCCCGGACCTGGCAGATCAAGGAGCATGTATACCGAAACGGTGAAAAGGAGTTACTGGACCCGGAAAAGATGGCTGCAATACTGGTAAATTCCGGATACAGAGGGTTTGTACCGCTGGAAACACTACCACCCAGCGATCCCCGCGAAAAGCTGGAACCTTTCCTTGAAGACATGGAAACAGCTTTGGCAAACCACAAGTAGGTTAGTACCTTTCGGGATCTAAAATCAATGAAATGTCGACCAAAAAATTGGAGCAGGTAAAGTGGGGGATATTGGGTGTTGGAGATGTATGCGAAGTAAAAAGTGCTCCAGCTATGCAAGTGATTGATCATTCGGAGCTGGTAGCCGTGATGCGAAGAAATGCAAGCAGGGCTGAAGACTATGCCCGGCGTCATGGCGTTCCCCGGTGGTATGCTGATGCCGATTCATTGATTCAGGACCCCGAGGTGAATGCGATCTATATTGCCACCCCACCGCATGTCCATGCAGAACTTACCGAAAAAGTGGCCAGGGTGGGTAAGCCGGTATATGTGGAAAAGCCCATGGCAAGATCACATGATGAATGTCAAAAAATGATTGAAATCTGCAAGCGATATGGTGTGCCTTTGTTTGTGGCGTATTACCGCAGGACTTTACCCAATTTTCTCAAAATAAGAGAACTTGTCAAAGATGGAGCCATCGGGGAAATTCGCGCCGTTCAGATTAATTTGATCCAGACCCTGGATCCCGAAATCGTACGTAAACAAGAGAATAACTGGCGTGTGGATCCGGCTCTGGCCGGTGGCGGTTACTTTTACGACCTGGCTTCACATCAACTTGATTTTCTGGATTACCTGTTCGGACCGATCACTGTTGCTAATGGTCTGAGTACAAACCTTGCCGGAGCATATCCTGCCGAGGATAGTGTTTCTGCCAGCTTCCTGTTTGACAATGGAGTAATGGGCACTGGTTTCTGGAATTTTTGTGCCTCAGGTATTTCAGAAACCGAAACCACGATCATTTATGGCACAAAAGGTGAAATTGAATACCGGAACTTTGGTGATAACAAGGTGCTCCTACGACGTGATGGTCATGACTCTGAAACCTTTGCTTTCGACATGCCGAAGCATATTCAACTTCCATTAATCCAGACGATCGTCAATGAGCTTCGCGGAGAGGGAGAATGTCCCAGCAAGGGTGAATCGGCAGCACGTACCAACTGGGTGATGGAGCAGATAGTCTATTGAGGACGGCGAGGGTCAAAGTGTCGAGGGATCCAGCTGGACGTATTTGATAGATTTTTGATCACCAGACAGATGGTACGAATAGGTCAAATGAATCATTCCATCGTCACCAAGATGAAGGCATGGATATGAAAATCCACCATCTCCTTTGTTCACTTTTTCCAAAAGCATGGCTGTTTCCCATGTAGCCCCCTCATCATCAGATACCAGAAGACTTAGTTGATATCTGCCATCTGAAATATCGTTACCTACAAACAGCCAGCGGCCATCATCTAGCTTCAGCACATCGACACTGGCCGTATTGGAAAGGGTCGTTTTCCTGGCGGGTGACCAAGATTCTCCGCTGTCACTTGAAGTGCTGATCTGAACCCGACCGGGAGCGTCACCACTATCCCGCAGGTATGCTACAATATCACCATTTGATTTTTGGATCAGAGCAGGTTGGATAGGGCCTCTCCCCACCAGCGGTAATCCGGGCTTCCAGGTACTTCCTTTGTCATCTGAAACCGCCATAATCGAAAGGTTATATCCATCTGAGTACAACGGTAAGAGAATCCTTCCATTATCCAATACAAGTGGCTGGATTCGGGTCATCCACCCGATACTACGTTTTACCGGGTCTGTACTGGCTTCGATAATCATATCCTCATAGGCCGGGGCGTATTCAGCCCATCCCCTGCCCAGACTTGGGAGTTGATTCATTTTTTTCTCTACTTCAGTAGCAAAGTCGTCATCTGGTTTTAACAGGATATTATCTTGCCAGTTCCATAGGGGGGCACCGGGGTTGAGATAGTCTACTGAAGTTTTATATCGTATGACAGAGCCTTCCCATCGATTACCGAGGACTGCAATCCAACTGAGGAATAACTTGCCATCCTGGTTGAAAAAGAGCACTGGATTGCAATCCGGAATACCGTCGGTATCCGCCATCTCAAATGGCTCAGACCAACCACCGGAGGTTCGCCTGGCTCCCATTATTTTTACATTGTCGGCTGTTCGTTCTCCACTTCCCTGAAACCAGGTTGCGAGTACATCTCCGTTTTCCAGGGGTAGTACGCTGCTTCCATGTACATGATCGGTCTGGAGCTCAAAAATGAGTTCGCCGTCAACAGATTCATTTCCGGATGGTTGGGCAGTGGTATGATCAGTATGCAAAAAAGTGATCATAAACACAACCGGGAGCAAAACAAGGTATCTCATTACGTATGGCTTTACTTCTACAAAGTTAACTCCCCTGTGAATTGAGGCCTACCGGAATTTTGCCAGTTGTTTTCTTTTTTGTGACATGCAGTGAGTTTGCTCACAAACAGTTCCTTGAGTACATTTACCTAATGGATGATTGATGATAGATGATGAAAGTTGTGTACAACAAAGGGGTGTATGTCATATGGATAGGTCTGTTTCTATTCCTGTCGGGGTGTTCAGATGATCTTCCGGTGGAGCTTCGTGAGTATCAGGAGCAATTACCTGAAGAAATAAGCTACAACTTTCACATTAAGCCCATCTTATCTGATCGCTGTTTTGCCTGCCATGGTCCGGATGAAGCCAGGCGGGAATCCGGACTGCGTTTGGATGATCCTGTCTCATCTTTTGCCGCTATGCAGGATCATCCTGCATTGGTAGCGATCAAGCCGGGCAGTCCCTCTCAAAGCGAACTCTACGCGAGAATTATGAGTGATGATCCCGAAGAGATTATGCCTCCACCCTCATCCAAACTGCAACTGACCGAGCTGGAAAAAGCGCTGCTTTACCGGTGGATTAGTGAGGGTGCCGAGTATGAGAACCACTGGTCTTTTCAAGCTCTGCATGATGTGGAAGTTCCTAAGCAACCATTCGAGGAATGGGGTAATAATGCCATCGATGACTTTATTGGTCAAAAGCTGCAAGAAAAGGGGCTGAATCCTTCTCCTGAAGCTGAGAGAAATATACTGTTCCGCAGGTTGAGCTTCGATCTCACCGGATTACCACCCAGTTGGAAAGATTCCAGGTCATTTGTAGCAAATGATGACCCGAATGCTTATGGTAAATTGGTTGATAGTCTCCTTGCTGACAATTCCTATGGAGAACGAATGGCCGCCGACTGGCTTGATGTGGCCCGATATGCCGATAGCGATGGTTACCTTGATGACAAACATCGCTCATTATCTCCCTATCGTGATTGGGTGATCAAAGCTTTCAATGAAAATATGCCCTATGATCAATTCGTAACCTGGCAACTTGCCGGTGATCTGTTACCCGATGCAACGCAGGAGCAGATACTCGCAACGGCATTTAACCGTCTGCACAAGAAAAACAGTGAGGCGGGAATCGTGTTTGAAGAATACCGGGTAGAATATGTAGCCGACCGCACGCATACCT
>JAUILF010000400.1 GCA_030433135.1 Bacteroidia bacterium
TCTATGGTGGGAAAGATGATCTCAATTTGGTTTCACACAGCGAATGGAATGACCATTTCTTTTATCTCGTGTGCTTACAAAGACATCTTCATGATCGTGGATCAGTATAATATCTTTTGCCTCTGATCCATTGACTTCGGAACTACTCCACCAATAGCCCCCACTTCCCAGAGAGTAGAAGGCACTACTGTCTCCACGATGACCTCCGGGAAATCCAGAAAATCCACTATCATTGGTAGCGGCCGTATTGGGTGAAACCCAATATCCGGTTTGCATGTCAACTGTGCCACGTGCTTTCATATTACCCCCAGCCACATCTTCACCTCCCAACGTATTAAAGATGCTATTCCACTGCATCATATCTGGTACAAACCATCCTGTGGGACAGATATTGCGGTTGTCATCAACAGCGTACCAATTGTAGAGGTAGCCGAATTTGTCAGAATCAAAAAGTGGATAATTTGTTCCAGACGTGTCGTACATGGTATAGGCACCATAATTTGCAGTCGACCAGTTCATGTCACCTGTAGCGTCATTGCCGATAAATTCGATCGGTGAAGCTGCCATATCGTGATAGGTGGTTGTACGCAGGTTTTCTAACATTACTTCGTAGTAGCCTATGATAACCGTTTTGTAGGTATTACCATCGGCATCAGTCACTTCACCTGTTTCAAATTGCAATCCGGTGAGACTTGTCCAGAATATACCATTATAGCCCTCGAAATCATTGGTTACGGGATTAAACCGGATTGTACCAGGTTCCATTGATTCATCTCCTGTCTGGCCCACTCGAACGGCACCATCCAAATCCAGCAAGGTCTGATTATAAGCTAGTGTAGATATGCTCAGGAAGACCGTGGTAATTAATGCATTTATCAAAGTCATTGATACTATTTTTCGTCAAAAGTATCTTGACTCTATGATGGAGCATTGTAAAATTGCGTCATTCTCGTGTATAGAAAACCAGTGTCTTAAAGATTACAAAGTAATTGGGTTATTGCCCTTATCAAAGTAACTCCTGGCCCAATCAATATAAAAAGGGACATACCTACTGGCAGCACAAAACCTGGATCCAGAACCACAGAGCCTGAAAAAGCACCCAAATCCCAGATGTAAATGGCACTAAATACGGGTAATAGACAGATAGAGACTTAATAGTACTCATATGATAGGGTAGGTGGAACCTGTTATAATCTCAGGTCACCAGTACCAATCAACCTATTTCACAAAACTCCTTTTTACCTTTTTTAGTTAAATACGGATAGATAACTTCAAATAATAGTTTGTGGTAATACTCCACCATTGATTGGCCTTTTGGTGCAAAAAAGATGGCGGCATTAATCCAGTTGTCTCCAAGAATGTTCATCCGTTCATAGAGTCTCTCATATTCACCCTCAAAATCCTCGCTCCGGAGGAGACCTTCACTGATCATATGGTGAAAGAGGGTTAAGTACTGTTGTCTTCGGAGTTTTTGCAATTTCAAATAGTGTTTTGTCAACTCAACTTCTGCTTGCAAGACATGGTAAAGATCTTTGGAAATAAACCTGTAAGCATACAAGGTTCTCATGGAAGTCAATGAACTTTCGAATAGAAAGGACATAACGGGTTGCTCCTTCACTACTTTCTTCATCTCTTGATCCATCTCCTCAACGAGTTGGTAGTATAATGCTGCGACAATATCACCCTTTGTTTTGTAATGATAATTTAAGTTTCCCTGGCTGATCCCCATAGACCCTGCGATCTTTCTCAAAGTCACTTTCTGCAATCCTTCAGTATTGAATAGATCCAGGGCGGTTGATAATATTTTTTCCTTTGTCTTCATACTGTTTTAGTAGAGTTGACCTAATTTAGTACATTTGACCTAAAATTTCAATTATTGTGAATATATCTATCATTGGAGGTGGTATTACGGGGTTAACTACAGCATTGGCTTTGGACAAGGTGGGTATGTCTTCGACGGTATATGAGCAGGCTCCTGATCTCAATGAAATTGGAGCAGGGTTATGGTTGCAACCCAATGCTGTAAAGATTTTGCAATGGCTGGGATTGGAGGATGAGATCATCAAGGAAGGTTGTGTTTTAAACAAGATGGAAATTACCTATCCAGACTTAACTCCTATCAGGAAAATAAACCAGACAGTGGTGTCCGATGACGATGGAAATCAAACCATAGCTATTCACAGAGGTAGGCTTCAGAGCATTCTATATAACCATTGCAATCAATTGGGAATTGTAAAGCTCGGCATGCCTTACCTCAAACATGAAGTGTCGGGGAGTAAGGTTCGGATTCAGTTTCCCGATGTCAGTGTCACCAGTGATTTGCTATTGGGTGCCGACGGAATCCATTCCAAAGTCCGAAAAGCCATGGGGCTGACGTCAGATTACAGGTACTCAAAACAGATTTGTTGTCGGGGGATAGCAAATAATATGCAGCTTCCGAGCCATTTGAAATACGAAGGTAAAGAAGCCTGGGGACGCAAGTTGCGGTTTGGTTTTTCACAACTATCTGACAGTAAAGTCTATTTCTTTGCGGTAATAAATCAGGAAATATGCCCGGAGGTACCAACTATTGAGACACTGTCAAGGATGTATCGCCAGTTCGATCCGGTTGTTACCGAAATAATTAATGCTACAGAAAGTTTACATACAACAGAACTTGCCGATTTGAAGAGACTGAATGTTTGGCATAGTGGCAATGTATGCCTTTTGGGAGATGCCGCCCACGCCACTACACCAAATATGGGCCAGGGGGCATGCCAGGGAATAGAGGATGCCTATTACCTGAGCAATATATTGAAGAATGGCTTAGGTTCTATCCCGGATATCTTCGAAAGATTTGAAAAGAAGAGAAGAAAAAAAGTGGATTATGTGGTAAATAACTCATGGAGGTTTGGCAAAATGGCCCATAGTTCAACAGGGCAGATGCTGCTAAAAGGAGTGATGAAATTAACCCCTGAAAGCGTCATGAGTAAGCAAATGAATGAGCTCTACGAGATAGAAGAGTTCCAATAACACTCATGGGACTTACTGGTAGGATTACTTCCAAAGAATCTGAATACCGGTAGAGGCGGGTATTATATTCTGATTAGAGGGGCGATTGCAAACATGGAAGATCATACTGTAAGAGAATAGTATGTGAGCCCAAAACCTGTTTTAAAGACGATATGTGATTTTGTTTGAATGGAATGGATATCTTAGATACTGAAGAATCTTTAACCAGTCAGGCAAACCGTCCAATCAATGCTGACAATTCAGGCAAATTCAGTTCATCGTACTATCTATCCTATGACTTTCAGGTTCTCCATTGTAATACTTGTGGTGATTGTGCTATCGAGCTGTGAAAAATCGAGGCCTGATCGTGCGGCGAATAATTTTCAGAAAGATAAGATGATCCTTGCTCTGGATCAGACCAGGTTATTGGTGTCGGAAGTAGCCTGGAATCTCGATGAACCCTGGGAAATCGCGTGGGGGCCTGATGATCATATATGGATAACGGAACACAAGGGTTTTGTAAAACGATTAGACCCGGTTACCGGCCGGATCCGGACCGTACTCCACATTCCGAATGTCTTCTTTGCCCGTACCCCTGGTCTGATGGCAATGGTGCTACATCCAGACTTCGACACCGATCCCTATGTTTACCTGCATTACACTTACATAGATTCAACATACAGCTTTACGGGTTCCCATGGAGAAACCAGTTATGTTCGGTCCAGGATTGTACGTTATAAATACTTTCCGAAAGAAGACACCTTAAAAAACGAGGAGGTTATTTTGCCAAATATTCCGGGCAATACTTACCACAACGGATCCAGAATGACGATATCATCAGATAATAAAATAATTGCTGCCATCGGTGATGTGGGAGATAATGAAGCTATCATAGATAAGAATGCCCTGACGGGTAAAGTTTTGAGATTGAATCTCGATGGATCTGTGCCCGTTGATAATCCCTTGAAGGATAAGTATTTCTATTCGATGGGACACAGGAATATCCAGGGTATTGTAGAAGGCAGGGGAACTATATACGCTTCTGAGCATGGACCTAATAATGATGATGAGCTTAACCTGATCAGGCCAAATGAGGATTATGGTTGGAATAGGGTGGAAGGGTTTTGTGATACAGAAAATGAACTCAGCTATTGCGACTCAACCGATATAACCGAACCTATTTATGCCTGGACTCCAACAATTGCTCCGGCAGGTCTGGATTATTACGATCACGATGTGATTCCGGAATGGAAGAATAGTTTACTCCTGACAACTTTGAAGGGGCGTTCTCTTCAATTACTCAAACTTAACAATGAGGGGCAAAGGATCATTGATGAACAATTTTATTTACAGAAGCGATTCGGCCGGTTTCGTGATTTATGCATATCTCCTCAGGGTGATATTTATCTGATTACGAGCAACACTGATTGGCATATCGATCGAAACCCATGGATGTACAGCAATGTACCTGCCGATGGAAATGACAGGGTTGTCAAACTATCTCCTTTGCCGGACGGTGAATTGCCTGATTTGCCGGTGATTACCGAAGACTCTGCTCAAATCCAGCTTTTTTCTGCTGAACGTATCAATTATGATATTCCTGGTACGCGACTATTTATTACACACTGTGCTCCGTGCCATTTGCCCGGTGGACAAGGTGTTGCCAATTCGGTTCCACCGTTGGTGGACACAGAAATTATACACGATAAGAAAAGGTTGATTCATGTAACACTGCATGGTATGTCGGGAAAAATTTCTGTTAACGGCATGGAATACGAAGGTGTAATGCCGGGCTTTTCAGTTTCCCTAAGCGATGAAGAGATTAGTACCATTCTAAACTACGTTTTAGTCCATCTCAATAGTGAGGAGGAGGCGGTAATCACCGAAGAGGATGTCTTAGAAGCGCGTAATAACATATGACCGAAGAGACAATAATAACTATATGAAACAACATGATAAATTACGGGGAAAGAATGTGCTGGTAACTGCCGGAGCCCAGGGAATTGGAGAAGCTATCTCCAGACATCTTATAGATGGTGGAGCCAATGTGGCGATACACTATTTTTCGAGTGATTATGCCGCCATCCAATTGACAGAAGCTGCCAGAAGCAAGGGACTTGATGCTGTAGCCATAGGAGGTGATCTGACGAAAGAGACCGATGCCAAAGCTTTAGTCGACAAAACGGTAGAGTCCCTTGGCGGCCTGGACATACTAATCAATAATGCCGGATCGCTTGTAGCTCGTCGAAAGCTGGGGGAAATCGATCCGGTCTTCTGGACCAGGGTAATGGATCTCAATCTTACCTCCATGATGTATGTGACGAAGGCAGCAACTCCTCATTTGGCAAAAAACACACACAGTAGTATCGTAAATC
>JAUILF010000401.1 GCA_030433135.1 Bacteroidia bacterium
TGGTCAGCATTCATTTCCCCCAGACCTTTATATCGCTGAATTTTGATTCCACTTTCACTTCCTCCCTGAGTGTAGATCTCAACAGCTTCCTTCCTCTCTTCCTCAGACCAGCAGTACCGGCTCTGTCGTCCTTTCTTTACCTGGTAGAGGGGAGGTTGAGCGATGTAGATAAATCCTTGTTCAACCAATGGTCGCATATAACGGAAAAAGAAAGTCAGAATCAGGGTGACGATATGGCTTCCATCCACATCCGCATCACACATGATCACAATCTTGTGGTAGCGCAGTTTTTCAATATTAAGTACTCTTTCACCTCCTTCATCATCCTCCTGAATACTGACCCCGAGGGCAGTAAACATATTCTTGATTTCTTCATTATCATAAATCTTGTGTTCAAGCGCTTTTTCCACATTCAGAATTTTTCCCCGCAAGGGAAGTATGGCCTGAAAGTGGCGATCTCTGCCTTGCTTGGCGGTACCTCCCGCCGAATCTCCCTCCACAAGAAATATTTCTGATTCGATAGGGTCCTTGCTACTGCAGTCGGATAACTTACCGGGTAATCCTCCCCCTGCCAGTACATTTTTCCTTTGAACCTGCTCACGAGCCTTTCTTGCAGCTTCCCTGGCAGTCGCAGCCAGAACAACCTTGTCTATGATCTGTTTGGCCTTTTTGGGATTCTCTTCCAGGTAGTGTTTGAGTGTATCACCGACGATCTGTGATACAATGGATGTAACTTCAGAGTTGCCCAATTCCCCTTTGGTCTGACCCTTAAATTGAGGTTCCTGTACCTTAACTGATACGACCGCAGTCATACCTTCACGAAAATCCTCACCGGATACTTTAAACTTCAGTTTGGAGAAGTGACCATTCTCATCTCCGTATTTGCTAAACTCACGGGTTATAGCCCTCTTGAAACCATTCACATGAGTTCCACCTTCCCTGGTGGTGATATTATTGACGAAAGAATGTATGTTCTCCGAATAACTGGTATTGTATTGCAAGGCCACCTCAACCTCCACATCGTCTTTTTTCCCGGCTACGTATATGGGTTCTTCGATAAGCCTGGTCCTGCCGGTATCGAGATACTGTACAAATTCCATCAGCCCGCCCTCCGAATGGAAGGTCTCCGTCTTAAAACTGCCATCCTCTTCGGTTTCACGTTCGTCGACGATGACGAGGGTAAGACCTTTGTTCAAAAATGAAAGTTCCCTCAGGCGTTGGGTCAGGGTTTCGTATCGGAATATCGTGGTCTCAAAAATTTCGGCATCCGGTCTGAAGGTTACGGCAGTGCCTGTTTTATCTGATTCACCCACTTCCCGGACGGGCTTATCCGGAATCCCTTTCTCATATTCCTGCTCGAATACCTTACCTTCTCGTTGAACAACCACCTTGAGATGCGATGACAGGGCATTCACACAAGACACTCCCACACCGTGTAATCCACCTGAAACCTTGTAGGTGTCCTTATCAAACTTACCACCGGCATGTAGGACGGTCATCACTACCTCCAGGGCGGACTTACCGAGCTTTTCGTGCATACCGGTAGGAATACCCCGTCCATTGTCCCTTACAGTCATGGATTGATCGGGGTGAATGGTCATCTCAATATGATCACAGTATCCGGCCAGATGCTCATCAATTGAGTTGTCAACCACCTCCCAAACCAGATGGTGGAGGCCCTTGGCATCGGTACTTCCGATGTACATTCCCGGCCGTTTTCTAACGGCTTCCAGACCTTCTAAAGCCTGAATATTATTTGCACCGTAATCACTTTTATTGGTACTCATTTTCTGATGTTTCTATTACCCTAAAAATAGGGTTCAAAGGTACGAAAATAAAGGGGTTTACCGAAGCTATAAACCTTTGCTAAATCGTTAATTTATAGCTTATTTTATACCGCAATTTTTGTTGATAGGAATATCATCGACTCGTGGCTTCTCATAATGTTTCTCAAAGCCTGGATAATCATGAAAATAGAGAAAGAAATATCGGATCTCAGGCAACTGGAATCATGGATCCCGAAACTTGCACTATTGCTGGATGGCCAATCGGTTATTACCCTTGAAGGAGATCTCGGCGCCGGAAAAACTACCATGGTCAAATTGCTCTGTGAGTACTGGGGGGTGGATGAGGTAGTGTCAAGCCCCACCTATAGCCTGGTTCATATCTATCATACCGCCGACAGTAAGGAGGTTAACCATTTGGATCTATATAGAATCGAAACCGTCGAAGAGGCTCTTGATGCCGGTGTGGAAGATTACCTTTTTAGTGGTGGAATTACACTGATAGAATGGCCTGCTGTCATCGAATCCTTGCTGCCGCAGGAGGTATGCCGAATCCGGATAACCCAGGAAGGGAAGGAAGGCCGAAAAATCGTATTTTTAACCGGGGATTATTCCGCAGATGAATAGTCCCGGTCAAACACCAGTTGAACGAAGACCATGACAGACCCCAAGAAAATTTCGGTGGAGCAGTATCTTTCATTGGGTCGGTATGAGACCAAACCGGAGGTTTTGGATGTCTCCAGGGGGTCTGCAAAGCTGTTTATTGGTATTCCGGTTGAATCTACATTGCAGGAAAACAGAGTGGCATTGGTGCCCTCCTCTGTGTCGACTCTGGTCTCCTATGGGCATCGGGTAGTCATTGAGACCGGGGCTGGTGAAAAATCCAACTTTAAGGATAGAGATTACAGTGAAGTTGGAGCTGAGATCGCATACAAGAAAGAGGAAGTATTCAAAGCTGACTGTCTGCTCAAAGTGGTGCCACCAACTTTGAAGGAGATCGATCTTTTACACCCCAATCAACTGCTGATATCTCCTCTACACTTGCCTTTTCTGACCGAAGAGTACCTGGTCAAACTGAAGCAGAAAAGGGTGATTGCGCTCGCTATGGAATATCTGCAGGACCGGGATGGATCATTTCCTATTGTTCGGATTATGAGTGAGATTGCCGGTCTTTGTGCTATTCACACAGCAGCTGAATTGCTTAGCACCAGCAGTGGAGGTAGCGGGGTTTTGCTCGGTGGGATCAGTGGTGTTCCACCAGCCAAGGTGGTCATTCTGGGGGCAGGCGTTGTTGCCGAATATGCTACCCAGGCGGCATTGGGACTTGGAGCTTCGGTCCGGATCTTTGATAACAATATTTACAAATTAATGCGACTCCAGAACCGGCTTGGACAAAAGGTCTTTACCTCTGTCCTTAATCCGGTATATCTGGAAAGGGAACTGGTTAATGCCGATGTAGCCATTGGGGCCATTCACTCTAAATCTGGCCGTACACCTATGGTTGTTTCTGAGGATATGGTCCAAAAAATGCGACCTGGTGCTGTGATTGTAGATGTCAGTATCGATCAGGGGGGATGTTTCGAAACCAGTGAGGTGACATCGCATGACAATCCTACCTTTGTCAAACATGAGGTGATCCACTATTGTGTGCCCAACCTTTCCAGTAAAGTATCACGAACTGCCTCGGTGGCAATCAGTAATATACTGGCCCCCATCTTGTTACAGGCGAGTGAAACAGGAAGTATTGAACAGCTTCTGGCCAATCACCGCGGGCTACGGCATGGTATTTATACCTACAAAGGCTGTATTACCAATCAATATCTGGCGCGGAGATATAATATTAAGTATACTGACCTCGAACTTCTGATTGCCACTAACTATTGACTGGAAGTGGTGGAGGTCAAAAGAATGGAACCACCGGACAAAACTGTGCAGTCAGTAAGCTACTGCCCGGGTCTGCGCTACCCCAGATGACGGGCCAGAAATCCCAGGGCAGCTTTATAAACCTGAAACCGATTCTCTTCGTTGTGAAAACCATGTCCTTCGTTGTATTTCACCATATAGGGGACATCAATTCCCCTTTCTCTCAGTGATTTCACAATTTGATCTGATTCATCAATATTTACCCGGGGGTCATTAGCGCCCTGCACAACGAATAGCGGTGCCTTTATTTTGTCAGTATGATAAACTGGTGATGCAGCTCTCATCAATTCTTCATCCTTTTCCGGATTTCCAACCATTTCATACATCATATCAAGATATGGTTTCCAATAGGGGGGAATGGTCTTCATGAAGGTAAACAGGTTGCTGACTCCTACGTAATCGATGGCACAGCAATAAAGGTCGGGAGTGAAAGCCACGCCCGCCAGAGTGGCATAACCCCCATAACTACCTCCGTAAATGGCAATTTTTTGCAGGTCGGCAATACCCTCATCAATCAGCCACTGTACTCCATCGGTAATATCGTCCTGCATCTTACGCCCCCATTGCTTAAAACTGGCCTTGAAAAATTGCTTGCCATACCCGGTACTTCCGCGATAATTCATTTGGAACACGCCATATCCCCGACTGACGAGGAGTTGTACCTCGGGATTGTAACCCCAACTATCACGTACCCATGGACCACCATGAGGGTTGACAATGATGGGTAACTGCTTTGTATCTTTTTGGGTTGGCAATGTCAGGTAACCATGGATAGTGAGCCCGTCCCGGCTTTGGTAAGACACGGGTTTCATTTCTGCCAGATCATTTTCGTCGATCCAGGGGCTGACATCCGTGATCTTGCTAAGTTCGTTGGTTTTACTGTCGTACAGATAATATGAACCTAGCGACCGATCGGTAAAAGTGCGGACAATAAAACGTTCTTCGGCTTTGTCATGACTGCCGATAGATAATTCATAGCCAGGAAGTTGTGACTTCAATTGTTCATAAAGAGCCTTGGTTTTGTCGTCGAGAAACTTCCGGTGTCTTCTATCGGTTGTATAGGAGATCGAAGTCAATACCTTGCGCTTTCTGGAATAATTTAATCCGGCTACATCCACCTCATCGTGTCGGAAAATGACTTCACCCGTTTCCGCAGCTTTTTGTAGGTCAAACCTGACAATCTCGGTTTTATCCCTACCTAGATTGGAGGCGGCATAAACCAGATGTGGTTGTTCAAAATCAAAGAAAAGCGGAGCCATGGTCTCGGTAAAATCGGTCTGCAGTATCTCCCGAAATGGCTCGTTTTCGTCATCGCGGTACATCAATACGGTTTCTGTACCGTTTTTTACTTTGGTAGCAATGCGCAGCCTGCCTTCATGATCCGTCATCCAACTGTCGATGGGTTCCATCACATTGGTGTTCTCTGCCAATTGAGTTAGCTCACCGGTATTAATGTCCAGTCGATATGGCTCAAATAACTGTGGATTGTTCTTATTCATTCCGATAATGATCTCATTATCGATGTCTTCAAGAATGTCAATCATTTGAATTCGGACCTGGTCAAATGGGGTAAGTTCTTTAGGATTTGATCCATCACGATCTACGGCATACAACTGAAAGTTTTCATC
>JAUILF010000402.1 GCA_030433135.1 Bacteroidia bacterium
GACTAAGATCGAGAAGGATCCCTCTAAACATCGTATTCAAAATATTAACTTCTGAATCGATTTCGTCATATAGGCTCAGTTCTGCTTTTGCAGCCAGGGACAGAAGGGGTCTTAGAAAAACATCCTCAGAAACGTTCATCTTGTAAGTACTCAGCAAGGCTTTTTCGAACTCTCCCCGGTGATAGTGAATAAAGTAATAACCCATGTAATACCACCATGGACAGTAAGGGTTTAAGGACAGGGATCGATCCAGTAGCTCCTTGCCAAGATCGTATTCAGCGGCACAAGCAAAGCCAAATCCCAAAGTACCACTGATGGAAGAAGAAAGTGGCCCCAACTCCATAGCGTAGTTAAGCGATTTGAGGGCTTGTTCTCTGTTCTTGACATAAATGTTTACCCAACCATAAATCATATGACCATATTGCGATGCCGGGTCAATACTTACTGATTTCTGAGCCAGTTTAAAAGCTTCTCCAACCGGATCTTCAACTGTTGGAAACCCAAAAGCATATGCATCTACATATAAGTCTGCCAGCAGACTCATACAAATGGCATTCTCAGGCTCATTTCTGATCGCTTCCTCCAATAATTCCCTTGTAGTCTCAAATGCTTCCCGGGAATGATTCATCTGCAGGTAGTAGTTCCAGAGTACGGCATCAAACGTGGCCAGATCACGTTTACCATTCTGCTGAAAGGCATTCATTGTATCTCGAATCAGATAACCATATTGTCCACTAAGTACTGCAAAAACCTCCGTGCAAATATCATCCTGAATGGCCAGGAATTCACTGTCTGCCAGGTCGTATTTATATGATTTAGACCACACTTGCCCGCCATCGAGAGTCTCCACCAGACCAATGTTAACCCTTATCTCCTTACTGGAGCGCCTGACGGATCCGGTTATGGCATAGTGAGTTCCCAGTTTTGACCCAATCACGCGCAAATCATCCGGATCTCGAGCAAATTTTCTGGCTGAATGATGGGCAATAACATCAATGAGCGGGCAAGAACTAAAGACCCTGGTCAGTTCCTCACCAAATCCATCCACAAAGAATTGATACTGACTGTCCGGACATAAATTTCTGAAGGGCATAACAACCAGGGTTAATTTATCCCGACTAAAATCAATGTTCGCAGGTTTCTTTTTAGAGTCTACATTAGAAATATTGAGCTTTTGCGGACGAAAAACAGGAACATAACTCCCCTTGATTACCTCAATTCTTATAGAATCTGTAGCTCCTGGTCCATTGTAATACTCCTGTAAAAGTCGTCTCAACCTTCCGGCATGGATTCGCACGATGGCATCGATACGTGGATTAAAATCATGAGGCCTATCCAATGCCGAAATACCGATAGTATATTCCTTTAATTCTTCCGTATTGCCATTAATGGTTTCTTCGACTATAAAACGAAGGAAGTTAGATAGCACAACTGAAGGAGAGAATAGTTCACTTTCAAGGATTCGGTCCAACTGACTATATATCTCCTCCTTTGATTGCTTCAGATTTAGCCCTTTTTCCAGCAGAGAGGCCATTTTACAAGTTTAGCTCTTCTATTTTTCTGAACTGATGAAAGTACTTCACATTTATATAACAAATACACACTCAGATGAAAAGGAAATATTCAGGATGTCCTGACTATTCTCCTTTTGTTGCAAGATACCCATTTCATGGGCAATCGGCTCAACAGACATACATTTCTTTTATGAACAATACTCGAGATCTACACCGACAGAACCTTCAATGACTATACTGATCATAAATTCCCATCTGACCAGTCTCATATAACCCCCAATTCAACCAACCACATTGATCCCTACTATACTCTGTAGTACTTCATTTAACCGTTAAGTAACGGTATTAAACTTACATAAGGTCTGGGTGTAGGGTACATTTGAGGCAAACAGATGCTGAAAATCAAATTTAAATCCAACGTTGATCTAGATCAATGTGTAACCAGAATAAGAACAGGTGGTATTTTCAACGATCCTGCACATAATCAAATGCCAGTTATTGGCCTGGCAACGGAAACTGGCCGTAATTTCTTTTTAGCTGACTAATAGTTAATGTTGAACTGGGTAATCAAACCTTTAAGCAGAAGGCACGGAATAAGGGCAAACGGAAACAATCTGTCAGAAAGAGACATAAAGATTTTACAGTTGCAGTTTGAGTAATACCTGTAGCAGTAGAGGATGGGTGTCTCCGGACACCCTTTTCACTTTTGAAAAACGGCGACAGGAATTTCATAACACTTAAGATCACAAGATCTCATTCAACAAATCTGAAAAGAATCAAATAATGAAAATATTAATAAACGGTATTTGCATTGCCTTTTTCATCACCAGCTGTTCTTCAGATGATCAACAGGCTATGCAAAACGTAAACCTGGTGGAAAAATACATTGAATCAGTGGAGCAACTGGATTACGAAACCATGGCTTCACTGCTTGACGAAAATTACCTGGGACTTGGCCCTTCATATGGAGACACGATAACCAGAGATCAGGCAGTAGAAAATTGGAAAAGCAACGTCCAAAACTTTTACGAAAAAATTGACTACACTCGTTCCAGAAATGCTGCTATCAAGATTACCAGTGGTGAAAACCAGGGGGACTGGGTATCAAACTGGGCTGAACTCTTCATCACATACAAAGACGACCGGGGAACCGTAGGTATATGGGCAAATTCTATATACCTGATTGAAAATGATAAGATTGTGAAAAGTTATACTTTCTACAACGAGGCTGATGCCCTACGTCAATTGGGTTATGTTTTTCTTCATCCTAACGACTTATAAAATTCTCTTATATGAAAGCGAAGATAATCTTGACTTTCTGTGCTTTTGGCCTGTACTTTGGCCAGGCCTACGCTCAATCTGAGGCCACCACTTCCATTGCTTCAGGATTGGGTTTGTTTGTTTTTCCATCCAATGATCAGGATGCTGCGACACAAGATGCTGATGAGACAGCCTGCTATAAATGGGCAAAACAACAGACTGGTGTCGACCCTTTAAATCCGACCCAGGTTGAAGCTGAACAGGTTGACAGATCCGTGGATGGTACTGCCGTTGCAGGAGCAGCCGGAGGTGCAGCAGCAGGTGCTGCTATTGGCGCGATCGCCGGTGACGCAGGCAAAGGAGCGGCTATCGGTGCCGTTCTGGGAGGGCTTAGAGGTAGAAGAGCCAAAGTAGTACATGATGAAAAACAGCAGCAGGCCAATAACCAGGCTGCATCCGCAGAAGAGCAAGCCCTCATGGACAAATACAAGAAAGCTTTTACAGCCTGTATGGAAGGTAAGGGGTACACGGTGAAGTAAGCCTCCCAGCACTTCTACGAAGAGCCACATCTTCCTCCTACTATCCAGCCACTTCATCAATCCAATAGCATCAATTAAAGAACAACAACATATTAACTTGTCCTATTCTACTGTCCTCCATGGTCACGACAAAATGCTGATAAGTCATCATTGACCTTTCCTTTAGTTCTATGACTCCAGCTATAGTCATGGTTAAATAGTCTAATACATTACCAATCCAGGCTGGTAAATCAATCGTAAGACAGTGACAGCCAAAACACACAACAAATTGTTTATAAACAACTTACATATTAAATAATACTTGATTTAACGGTTAAGTAACGGTATCACACTTACATATGGATTCCTTGTTTGTTAGATTTGACTTAAGATTTTAGTAACGATTTTCCGGAGTCACAAAATTGAATAGCCCGGTTAATATGCTACCCAAGAATCACCAATAAAACAATCAGAAATGGAATCAACTAGTGCCTGTATACCCGTCTCGGAGACATACAACAAAACAGGACAAGACTACTCGGGTAAAACCATTCCAGTAATGGTTATATGTTTTCTTCTGATCTTATTACTTGGTCTCCCAACAAAACTTCAGGGACAGGAAATCGGTCATTTTGCCCCGGGTGTTTTTGGAATCCGTGACTTTATAGCCCCTGAGCCAGGATACTATGGTGCCATATATACCTACCGATATACCACTACAAGGCTTAACGATGCAAATGGGGATCAAATCAGCTCGGTTACCATAGGTCCTGGAAATGGAATGGGCGTTACTTTGGACGTAGATGTGGATGTAGCTGTAGGCGTGGTGGCACCAACTTTTATTTGGGTCTCTCCATGGAAAGTATTGGGTGGAAGTTACGGAGCTTATATATCTCCTACATTAAGTAATACCAGCATCGGGGCATCACTGACAGTTATTGGTGGTTCAGGCAGAAGTGCAGAAGTGTCCCAATTTGGTTTTGGCGACTTATTTATTCAACCTGTTTGGTTAACCTGGAATAAAGAACATGCTGCTTTTTCCGCTGCTTATGGTTTGTACATACCTACAGGAAAATATGTAATCGAAACCATAGACCTTCCCGGAGTAGGAGCTGTACAATCAGCAGCTGCGGACAATATTGGCCTTGGTTTTTGGACTCATCAGTTCCAGGGAGCTGCTTCGTATTTCCCCTGGTCTGACCAGCGTATGTCGATTACCGGAGCTTTGACTTATGAGCTACATGGAAAGAAGGAAGGCTTTGATATAAAACCGGGGCAAAATCTTGCTCTCAACTGGGGAGTCAGTCAATACCTGCCACTGAGTCAGGATCAAGTCCTACTATTGGAGATCGGCCCTGCCGGATACTTCAGTTGGCAAGTGACGGAGGACGCCGGTACTGAAGTTGTCAAACCTACAGTGAAAGATAGTGTCAATGGTATCGGAGGTCAGGTGGGTATCACGCAGGCGGCATGGGGTGCGGTCCTGAACTTTCACTACTTCTATGAATTTTCTGCCAAAGATCGATTCCAGGGGGAATCGATTGGTTTAAATCTGGCTATTAAATTTTGAAAAATTGCTCTAATAAACAGGTTCTCTTACTTCAAAAAATAAATTCATAAAAAGCACTATGACAATAAATTTTCACCCTGTAAAAAAGTAAATATGAGAATACACTCTAATCTCTTCTTGCAAAGAAAGTCAATGAAAAATTTACGCTAACCCGACTAACATTATTGAAGTTTCTATTAAAAAACGAAATTAAACTTAACATGTCAATCAATCAAAAAATGAGATTACGATTTCAATCTTATCTCTTTTCTACACTATGCACCTTCTGCATCATTGTGACTGTACAGAGTCAGGAAATATTACCTTTTCCTCCTACCAAGTCAGGGTCCGTAGCAGGTCCAACTATGCAGGAATCAGTTCAGAAAAAGGCAGTTGAACCAAAAAGATTGCCAGAAAATGCTCCAAACATTCTGATCATCCTAATTGATGATGCCGGGCCGGGAACACCAAGTACATA
>JAUILF010000403.1 GCA_030433135.1 Bacteroidia bacterium
TCGATCCAGTCCGCTACAAAATCTGCAGGGAATGAATCTCGACAAGGTACATGTGCGTACTTGTCATCAACGTAGGGCTCGTACTCCCCATCGTTATCTCCGTAAAATCGGTCCAGATACAATCCGATGTCACCAACCACAGGGTCAAGACAATACACATAGAAGGTAGTGTCTCGAATGATTGGTCCGTTACTTTGCTTGAAGGTTAGATTGCTCCAGCAAGTACCATCATCGTTTGAAATCTTGACTTTGTAAGTCCTGCCGACGGCGCTGCAAGCATTAAACGAGAGAGTTTCTGTTGTCGGATCTACATCCGAACCTACAACAATAGGAGCATCGTAGTGATTATAGACTGTGTAGTCCACATTCCCCACGGTTGCACCATTGGTCAGAAACTCCTCCAGTATAATGTTGACGTCGCCGTCCGCATTGAGTGAGGCATTTACATCTGTACAGTTAGGCCCCTGTGCCATACCTGCCACCGTTCCAAAGAACAGCAACAAACCGGCAAGAAGCCACTGTTTGCAGAGTCTCACTCCAGACGGAATCCAACTCGAAGGCTGAATAGAAGTAACATTCGTCTCTTTCATGAGTTCTAGTTTTGGTTATTAAATAATTCGGTTTTTATAAAAAATAAATCAAAGAAATACATCCTTACTAACACAGCAATGACCCAAAGCACCTTATGTGATTTGAGTGATTACCAACCAGATAAAAAGCAACGTATGGATAACTCGCTTAGAGTAAAGCCAGTCTTGAAGGGAAAACTTGGTGTAGTTTTAAAGTAATGGTTCTTCATCCAAATGAGTTAGATCTATACTGTTGTTCTTTGGTTCTAGTTCTTTTCAGGTTATCTGACTTAAATCCTTGAGTTCTAATTGCCAGAGTCAGATATCCTATGCACAAATATAATCGAATGAAACATAGTTTGTATACCAATCAAACGGTAATTTTTACATTACTAGAATTGACAATGTCTATCACTATGTCTCTCAAATGTTTCAGGCAAAACAAATCTGCTAATTGAGACCTGACAGGATTGCCAGTAGATCCACAGATGCCACTTTTTACCCATATAATGTTAAATTCCATATATGTTCCATGCTTATATAACACAAAATCAAACATTTAGCGACGGAATACTATGATGGGAAGGAATCTCGAATGGAGACATCCATCACCATGCAATAATAAGGCCAAAAAGACTATTCGATGACCTGCAAACTTGAGGACACCACCATTGCTCACTTTGTTTTACTTGAGCGCCACCAAAGTCCTCCACTAAATCTGTAAAAGTTATCGTAAAATAAGAAAGCCCGTCAAAAAAATTGACGGGCATAGGGTGTGGAGAATACCGGATTCGAACCGGTGACCTCCTGGTTGCAAACCAGGCGCTCTAGCCAACTGAGCTAATCCCCCATCCATAAGCTCCACTTCCAACCGGGACCTACAGTAGTCCCAGGCAGACTTGAACTGCCGACCTCTACATTATCAGTGTAGCGCTCTAACCAGCTGAGCTATGGGACTATACATTATATAAGATTCACTCTCCGGCATGCACCTCTGCACCACCTTCTTGAAAAGCGGTCGCAAATATAAATCATTTTTCATGATCCCTGGTAATCAGGTGTGCAAAAATTATGGTTACTCAGATATCATCAACATCCGTATCTTTATGCAATCACTTGTAGTCAGGGTGATCGTGAAAAGTTGTGATTCATACTCCTGCAAAGACATCTGGAAGATTGGTTTCTCCGAAACTTAAATTTGCAGTAAAAATGTATAAATACGCAGCTAACGATACTTTGGGTGCAGTGAATGATACGAATGGTTAAATCAAGCGATACAGCAATAGATTTACACTATTCCTTACCATAAAAAAGAGGCGTTGACAAGTAAATACATACTGCCAGCGCCTCCTGTGAAAAAGCTCTATGTCATCAAAGATAGCCAAGTAAGGTGCTACGATCCAGCATTTTGCTCTATCTGCGCGTTTTAATGAAGTAAGCTCAGCCTCTCCTGCAGTAAAACAAACACTTTATGCTGGCAACTACTGGTTCGTAGTATACCTCGGTTGCCCTAAATGGTTGCTAATATGGAGACCCTTGCGAAAAAAGCCGACCCCAGGGATGTGTTCACCTATTCCTTCGATCCCCTGGTTGAAGCAGGTTATGAGTTCTATGACAAAGAAGCTCAGGCTCGATTCAGAAAAGATCAGACACGATTGACTCTGGTGATTATTCTTATGTGGACGATTGTGCAGGGTATCACTCTTATCAAAAATCTCTTCATCTATAACCTACTGAGTGAACCTATTGACTATACTAATATCCTAACCAAAAGAGCCATACCATGGCTGACTGGCATAGCTTTCATCTTTATCATTAACTACACGTCAAGATACTTCCTGAAACTTAATATCAAGCTTATTCAATTGCCCCTAATCCATTTTCTGCTGGCTATTGTCATCTCATTTATCATGTACATTTCCTGTTACTATGGAGTAATTAGTCTGGGTATGTCAACTTTTCAAAAGTCCAACATCCTGAAATACTTCATGGTGGAAATTGACAGGCTCTTTTTGATCTACCTGCTCATCAGTATTACTACAACAGCCTTCTATTATTTCTTCGAAATCAAGACCAAGGAACTCGCCCTTATTCGAACCCAAAATGCATATACTCAATCCAGGATCGTATCACTCAACAATGAGGTAAATCCACATATGATCTTCAACACTTTAAATAATATATACACCTTGATCAATGAGGATCTGGAATATGCCAAAAAAATGATTCTGGATTTTGCACAATTAATCAGACAAAGTCTGCAAAACAAAGATACCATCTACACTACCATTCTTCACGAAAGACAATTTCTCAGCGATTATGTTAACCTCCAAAACAATCTTGACAAAAACCAGTACAATATTGATTTTGAATATGACCATAACATCGAGGACGCTATCCTTCCGAAGATGCTGATTCAACCACTTATTGAAAACGCCATCAAGCATTCAAACACCCGTCCGGGAAAAACTTTGACGATTGAAGTGTCCTTTCAAAAGCAAGGTGAAAAACTGGTGATGTCCGTTGTTAACCGAAAGGGCAATCTACCTTACATGAAAACAAGAACAGACAGTACCGGACTGGGAACAGAAAATATCAAGGAAAGGCTACGGGTACTTTATCCTGGCAATTTTGATTACTCTATTAATCACTTTGATCATAAATATATCACACGCATTACCATTCCCTTTGAAACTTAAAAATGAAAAACCACTTAACTAGAGTTAACCATACCGAACGTATGCTTTCAAAAATTAAGACGATTATCATTGACGATGAAAGAATTGCCAGAACGAGAATTAAGAACCTGTTGGAAGAGTATACATCATTTGATCTTGTCGGAGAGGCTGAAACCGGACATGGTGCCATAAAACTTGTGGAGAACACACAGCCTGATCTCATCTTTCTGGATATTGCCTTACCCGGGCTTGATGGGTTTTCAATTCTTGAAAAAGCGCATACTACTTCCCAGCCCCTGATCATTATTGTAAGTGGATCAGAAGAGCACGCTCTAAAAGCATTTGATTATTACGCTTTTGATTACCTACTTAAACCTTTTAGGGACAGCCGCTTTGATCAAACCATTTCAAATATTAAAGAACATTTGTCCTCCAGGTCAACCTCGGAAAAGAAACCAAACGTTGAAAAAGAAAAAAAACCGGCTAATGCAAAATTTGACCAGAATGACAATTTAATTCCAATAAAAAATGCTGGTAAAATTCAATTTATTCGAACCAATGATGTAGAATTTATTGAAGCCGCCGGATATTATATCGAAATAAATACCCTTGAAAAGAAACATCTTCTCAGGGAGTCTATGTCAAGGATTATCGAAAGGCTGGATCGAAGTAAATTTATCCGTATTCACAGATCTATTATCATAAACCTGGACTACATGGATGAAATCACTAAATCTTCCTCTCGTGATTATCGTGTGAAAATGAAAAATGGCCGGGTTTTTAAAGTGAGCAAATCTTACAAGAAAAAATTCTTTACTCACCTAAAAATATAAGGGTACCTCTATTTACTCCTGAAATTGGAAAATTTTGATCAAAAGCGAGCAAGACAAAGCTGGATGAAGGAGGATAGCCTAGGCTATCTGACTGACCTGTCAGCCTCTGGCTGATTTATCTCCCTCTGGGAGACGATCAATGAAGTATTTCGAAGCTTTTCATCAAATCGATCCGCTGCTAAGCGGATTATTTTACCTAGAGGGGGTTAATAGAGGTGCCCATAATTGATTCCTGGCCATCTATTAGACCAATTATCGGGATCGGGGGTAATTTACAGCACCTTTTTCAATACCAGGTACTGACTAAAAGTCTACCGGATCATGCCAACCGGCATTTTCTCATCAAATCGACCGGCCAGAATAGGGGTCTGGGCCATTTTGGTATATTCTCGTACACGAGCATGAACATATTTGTATAACTCAGAAACCGTGACAATCTTGTCTCCATCCCCATCTGCATAGCCCTTCAGTCCTTTGATCAGAAAATGGCTGAATACTCCCTGTCTCAGACCTTTGGACTCCAATGAAAACTCCTCTTTTTTAGAAGAAAGCAGGAATGCCGTTCCTCCAGTTGATTCATTCAGCCTGGAGTACAATACGTCTACTGACTGAGTCAGTGTTGTACGCGATGCCAGCAAACTTCCGGAATGACAGGCATCGGCTACATAAAGCTTTTGCTTTGCCTTGCAATCCTGCAACTTCTTTTTGACTTCTTCATAGGTCAATGTATTGCGATATCCATCTGAATCGATCGGAAGAAAAGATCCATTCACCCCGTGTCCTGAGAAAAAACAGAAAACGGCATCATTCTCATCCGCTCTGGCATTGAGATCTTCCAAAGACTTCAGGATATTGGCCCTGGTGGCACTCTCATCTATCAGGATGCTGATCTGATCGTCAGGTATTGCTCCTCCTTCAGGACTTTTCAAAAAAGCATATATGCGATATGCATCATCATCGGTGTACTTCAAAGATTCGAAACTTTCATACCTGGACACACCGACCAGCAAGGCATAGATCTTGTTTTCACCAGCATCCGTGTTCTTCAGCATCTTTTTACCTTTTCGAAACTGGCCCTCGTACCATTCTCCCTCCAGGATGTCCCCACTTGCATATTGCATCGTACCTTTGCCGTGTGGTTTATGTCTGAACCATTCACCGGAATACCTGTCCCCATTGGGATACAGACAAATTCCCTGTCCATGGGGAAGACCATTTAGAAATTCTCCCTCATAT
>JAUILF010000021.1 GCA_030433135.1 Bacteroidia bacterium
TTTCATTTACCAGCGCGAGATGGGTATCTCAGTACCCTCCTCAAGGCCACTGGGAGTTGACGTCTTTTTCCATATACTATAGCGAACTCAGTGTCAGTCATATCGACATCATTCAGGGAATGTCCTCTTCATGCATCTAGCAACTCCCGATTTTTCGCATGACCCTTTTTGGTTCTGGCTTGTCCAGGTTATGGTATTATGGTTTTATGTTTTTGTGGTGGTATAGTATTTTGAAGTTTTGGCAAGATGTCTCTTTCGTCCTCATCCAGGTGACAAGATTGGAAGTAATCATCAGAATGGGCTTTAGCCCATGTGCTGGTGAGTTGAGAGTGAAAATGGAATATAATTACTAAATCAAGCAAATCATGATCCTCAATTGCCTGTCGCTTTAGCGGCAGGTTAATTAGGAGCAAAAACAGGGCTTTAGCCCAATTTGTGCGGGTAAAAAGATCTCCTTATTGACCTGGTGGAGTAAATTCTTCACTGGCAGCATCAATCACCAAAACCCAGTCATTTCCATAGCCAGAGGAAGGTGGAACCGGTCTTGCAGTATCATCTGAAATCACATTGCCTTCGAAAGAAATGCCTGTCCGGGGATCATACCACCAGGTATCGAATTGATCTCCGGTTAAAGAGCTGATATCCAGAGAAACTACCTTGCCAGTTGGGTAGTAAACCATGGCATATTTACCTTCCGTATCCCTGGTGCTTATCACATAACTAGTGTCATCTATTTGTTGATCGATAACGATGGATTGATCAGGTATTCTTGACAGGTAGGGTCTTGAAAGCATCAGGTTTTTTAGATGAGCTACCTGATTAGCCATGGGCAGGTCAAGGGCTTGCTTCCAGGGTCTCAACGGTTGGTTGATAGGGTCTTTATCCAGGTCATACATCTGCCAGATATCGTGGCAACCATAACTCTGACCACAGGCTCCGGCAAACACATTCCAATACATAATTCTGCGGATATCACGTGCAAAACTATGACCCAGTTCTTTGGCATTGAAGCAAATGGGATGATCCTCATAGAGTGGTTCACCATCCAGCACTGGTTTAACCGGTTTCAGGTTGTAATCATGTCTTATGTTCAGATATGTGTTTCTGGGGCAATGACCGGTTTGATGCATATTGAAATCCAGCCAATCATCCTCATGAAACCAGGTTGAAGAACCACCATCCTCCTTGGGTTGGGGATGAAAGCTCATGATGGTCTCCTCGATTCCACCTGCTGCTTCTACGACTCCCGAGGCCATCGCCCTCCAAATATCCTCATCATCGGTATCAGGCCTGGGGTTTCGATCACCCCCTATTATCCAAATTACATGATCATATGATGCGTATCTCTCACCCATCCATTTGCCAAAACTGTAAGCATTTTCAGCATTGAAAACTTCGGGTCCCACTCCCCATGAGTTTCGAAAGACTTTATCACCCCAGGTGGGCAACAAGGCGATATACATTCCTCTCTTTCCCGCCTCCTCAAGAACGAAGTCGACGTGTTCAAAATACTTTTCGTTAGGTCTTTCCGGATCACTGTCGATCAAAGGCAATTCTCCCATGGCACTGGGTGTGTGCAACCCATCAATCTCGGCCAATGCCACAGCATGGATCACATTGAAACCCTGTCGTTGCCTGGAATTCAGGTACATGATCACCTCATCGCGGTCGCACCGGTGAAAGAGTTCCCAGGCAGTGTCTCCCAACCAAAAGAATGGCTCTCCGTCGTCTTTAACGAGAAATCTGCCATTGTCTGAAACTGTAAGTCTCTGGGCATCTACAACCGTAGTAATTACTAGCATCAATGCCAGTATTTTCCATATTACCTTCCTGGTCATCAAACCTTATTTACTAGGAGAACAGATGAACTACAGGTTTGTAATCATTCCATTCTTTGATTAGTAATCTATTCTGTCAGGCTTCGTAAGTAGGCTATGCTCTTTGGGATCTGGTCGTAAATCCGATCACTCTCATCCTCAATAAAATAATGGGCAATACCTGCCTTCTTCGCGGCCTTCATTATAGCAGGCATATCCAGCTCGCCTTCTCCAAGTGGCACATTATTATTGGTATCCGTACCACCGGTCAGATCTTTTGGAGTTCCCTTTTTCAGATCTTTAAGGTGCATCAGCTTCCAGCGACCGGGGTATTTTTCCAGTAGTTCAACACAATCCCCACCACCAAAATGAATCCAGAGAATATCCATCTCGAAAGAGACATATTCAGGGTTGGTATTCTGAATGAGGTAATCCAGCAAAGTACCATCTTCATAGGGTTGAAACTCGTACCCATGAGCGTGATAGCAGAAAGTAAGTCCGTTCTCACTGAGTACCTTCCCAATCATGTTGAAATCCTTAACCGCCTGTTTGGCATTCTCCAGGGTAAACTTCTGGTTCTCATGAGGTATCCAGGCACACATCACATAGTCTGCTCCCAAAACCTTTGCCTTGTCAGCTACAGCCTGTGGATCATCCACCAGCTCCTGGTATCCTGCCCCGGTACTTGGAATCGAGATACCCCTTTCATCGCAAAGTTTTCTGAAATCATCAGGGCTGATCCGACCTCCATCACCTTCTATCGAAGTAAACCCCAGTGCCTGAATTGTGTCAAGGGTTTCTATCATTCCCTGCGGGAAATAATTGCGAAAAGTATATGCCTGTACTCCTATCGGCTCTGTAAATAAGGGCTTCTGCGCCCAGGTCTGAGTCATTACGAATATACCCAGAACTACTAGTCCTGACTGAATCAAGTTCTTCTTCATAGCTATGTTTATTGTTTCCTTTTTGAAAGATAGCAAAAGTGGCTGATTAGCATGTTGGCTGATTGGCATGTTGGCTGATTAGCATGTTGGCTGATTGGCATGTTGGCTGATTGGCATGTTGGCCGGTTGGCCGGTTAGTTTTGGGTTTATGGCAATACAAAACTAACCTTATGAATTGATTTTCAGTACATTATAGAATAATCCTAAACCTTAAACCCTAAACCTTAAACCCTAAACCTTAAACTTGTCCGGCCTTTGCGTTTCTTGTTGGTTTTGGGTTCGGACTTTGGCTGGGCGGGCATCGAGTATCTGCCCCCTCATGAAATAGCTTGACAACCTACTGGCCTGTTGGCTGATTGGCCTGTTGGCTGATTGGCCTGTTGGCTGATTGGCATGTTGGCTGATTGGGCTTTGGGCAATAGGCATTGGGCTTTGTGCCCCCTCATGAAATAGCTTGACAGCCCATTGACATGTTAGGCCTGGTAGCAAGTAAACTAAAACCTTGGTCGTATTTTTCGAATATTTTAATCAACTTAGGAGTAGTTATGGGATTCTCTGACCTGGCAAGATCACTTATCCAAAACAACAACCGACTTCGAAGAAACCTGAAAGAGAAATATTTTAGGTCAAGGAACAGGTCAAAACAAAATGACCTATCTGCTCACGTAAATCGCGCCAGATCCCATAAACCCAAGGTACAAAGTAACGAGGAGCGCAAGTATCGTTTCCCATTAAAGAAGGGCGGCATTATCACATTGTCGATAATAATAATTCTAGTGATCCCCTCATATTTAGCATTTGACAGACTTGTAGGAATTGCATACAGGAAGGATAAACATGAAATAGAATCCCTCATCGACCAAAGACTCGAACAAGATAGACAGGAAGCCTACATCCACCTAGTGAAAGAAGGTGATCAATACCTGGCAGAAGGACTTTTGGATGAATCACAAAAGGCATACAATCTGGCCTTGAATCTATTTCCATCTGGAAAATGGGCCAACTATGGTATGGCCAACGCCCTTATGCTCCAATGCAGAAAACAAGGCAAAAACTGTGAAGAGTCGATTGCCTATCAAGAACAAATTATCTCATCAGGAGTCTTCACTGAAGAAGAATTGGAGGTTCTGGAAAAAATCAAGACGAATTAAGAATAGAACACCTAAGCACTTTGGTGTGTCTCTTTGCGTGTAAGAGTTAAATATACCATCAGTCTTCAGTACTTCGCGACCTTTGCGTGAACCTTACTTCAGTTTACCGGGTTGGGTGAGTATCTCAGGAGCCTTTTTAAACCTCTAAACTCCTCAACCTGTTCAACCTCTCAACCTGTTCAGCCTACCCACTCTCCAGTTAAATATCGGACGAAAAAAAGTCCCTGAAAAATAACGTTGATAGCTATGACTAGTATGGTACCGTATTTTGCCAGTTTTGGTCTCTGGGACTTCATAATTACGAAGAGACAAGCATAGAAGGTCACTGCCGTAAATAAAAGTAAGGTCGCGATATGCACAAAAGACCGAAATAAAAACCAGTAGACAAATACAGCAAGGAAGAATATCAGCACATGCTTATGCGAAAATCTCCGATCCCACTGCAGGTAATAATGCAGTGCTACAATAAAAAACGGAACGGCGAATACATAGCGATTCAGACTGGCCAGACTACCGCCCTTCACGAAGAATGATAACAAAGCCATTCCTCCCAAATACGCCAATGAACACACCACTTCTCCGGGCATACTCATTTTACGCTGAGCAAACCGGTCAGCCAAATACACCAGCAAGACGATTCCTGCGATCAAAGCCGACAGCAAGGCCAGGCCATCCAGGCGAACTATAAAACCACCTGCCCAGGAAGTAAGGGGAAATGTTGGCAACTGCAGCTCATTTCCCCAATTCTTTTGGATGCCAATAAACTCAAACCAACGGCCTGTATCCAGATATTGGATCCAGGCGACCAAGAGGACTCCGGCAAATGTGGCGAGGACATAACCTCCTACCCTTTTCAGCATCCTTCCGACCGGCTTTTTACTTACTAATTCAGTGATGATAACTGCCGGCAAGAGTATCATAAAAACCGGCCTGACTAATGTACATAATAAGAGACCGGTCATTACGAGTGATGTCCTTTCGTTCCTTAGTCCATACAACAACAAACAGGACGAGATGAAAAATAAAGTCTCTGTATATGGCAAGTAGAAAAATATGAAGGAGGGAATTGAAAGATAAAGCAAAGTCTCCAAAGGAGTTGCCTTGATCCCTCGCATAAGCCAGTAAAAAGCTGCCAGAAACAACACAGCATTTAAGATTGATATACCCATGGGTCCCAGGAAAGACCACCTCCATACAAATGGGAATAAAGGAAAGAATGCCACCCGAAAATCCTTATAACCATGAGCAGCTATATACTGATAATGGTGAGCATCCCACTGGATCAGATTGGTTGTATTCCACAACTCCTCCGGCCAGGATAGATTCAGTGCAGATTGTATGGCAAGCATGGCTATCACATAGCCCATGATTATCTGTAGGATTGTAGCCTTTTGCAACATCGACTCAATATAATGATACGAAAGAGAATTGGGCATTGGGCTTTGGGCATTGGGCTTTGTGCCCTCTCATGAAATAGCTTGACAACCTACTGGCCTGTTGGCTGATTGGCTGATTGGCTAGTTAGTTTTGGATTTATGGCAATACAAAAACTAACTTTATGAATTGATTTTCAGTACATTATAGAATAATCCTAAACCTTAAACCTAACCTTAAACTTGTCCGGCCTTTGCGTTGCTTGTTGGTTTTGGGTTCGGACTTTGGCTGGGCGGGCATCGAGTATCTGCCCCCCTCATGAAATAGCTTGACAGGTTTCTCAACGTCACAACTCCTAAACCCTCACGAAACCCCGCGCGAAGGAAGGGCTGCCGACTGAACCGGAATCTGTTGGCTCAAACAATGAAAACTCCCAAACCCCCAGATAAGGTCAATGGCACTCATGCCGATGACCGTCCGGTCCGGAAAACAAGCTGATAGAATATTAAGAGCTTCACGATCATTGACATCGTTGAAAACCGGGACAAGCACAGCATCATTAATAATGAGAAAATTGGCGTAACTCGCTGGCAGTCTCACGCCTTCGAATACGAGTTTTTCCGGCATAGGTAATTCCACCACATTCAAAGTCTTACCATTAGCCAGGACCTGCTTCTGAAGTCTCTTCCTGTTCGACTTCAGGGGACGATAATTGGAATCTGCCGGATCCGATTCTACTACTGTTACAACCGTATCTTCACTGACGAAGCGACACAGATCGTCAATATGACCATGGGTGTCATCTCCCGCAATACCATCCTCTAACCAGATCACCTGTGTGACACCCAGGTATTTCTTAAATACCATTTCATAATCCTTGCGGGAAAATCCGGGATTTCTCACCTGGATCGAAGGATGGAGTAAACAGATCTCTGATGTCAATAAGGTGCCCTGGCCGTTCACATCGATAGCACCTCCTTCCAGAACCACCTGCCTGCCCTCATGTTTGGCAGATACTATTGGAATGTCAAGGTGGCCACTAACCACAGCAGGAACCTTGCGGTCAAGCATATAGTTGCGGTATTTTGCCCATCCATTAAAGTGAAAATTGACGGCCTGTAATCCTTCATCACTTTGTACGACAACAGGTCCTGAATCGCGCATCCAGCTACGGTTAGTCTTACAATGCAGATAGGAGATACGTCCCGAATCGACATGGGCTTTTTCCAGTTTTTCCCTGACCCGATCTTCCAGCCGCTGATGTGCTACCATCAACAGAACATCCTGGAAAGTGGCGATCTTCTTGATAAATTCCACAAACGCCCATTGAATAGCCTGATACTTTCCCGGCCAATCTATTCCGTTATGAGGATAACAGAGCAATGTGGACTGCTGCTTTTCCCATTCTGCCGGAAATCTTAAACTTTCCATTAATCAATTGCCCTTCTGGTAATGGAACCATAGGCATCTATGCGGCGATCCCGGAAAAAAGGCCAGTTTTGTCTCACATCTTCCAGTTGATCAATATCGACCTCGGCCATAAGTATTTCCTCTTTGTCGTGAGATGCCTGGGCTAACATTTCACCCTGGGGGCCTGCAATAAATGACGAACCCCAAAACTCAATACCGTCAGTCTCGGGCAAATACTTCTCTAGCCCCAGACGATTGGCAGCAGCGACAAAAATGCCATTGGCCACAGCATGTCCCTTCATCACATTCATCCAGGCTCCATGTTGCTTTACTCCATATATTTCCTTTTCACCGGGATGCCATCCAATGGCGGTCGGATAAAACAATATTTCAGCTCCCTGCAAAGCTGTCAATCGGGCTGCTTCCGGATACCATTGATCCCAACAAATCAAAACTCCTACTTTGGCCTGGTCACAATTAATGGTCTGAAAACCCAGGTCTCCGGGAGTGAAGTAGAACTTCTCATAAAAGTGAGGGTCATCCGGAATGTGCATCTTGCGATATAAACCGGCTCTTTTTCCTTCCTTATCAATGACATAGGCACTGTTGTGGTAGATACCCTCCATCCTCTTCTCGAAAAATGGAACTACAATCGCAACCTCCTCTTTCCTTGCCAACTGAGAAAAAGCCTGAAATGACCTTCCATCCAGCTCCTCAGCCAGTCGAAAATTGGATACATCTTCGCTCTGACAGAAATAATGACTTGCATACAATTCAGGTAGACAAACCACAGCGGCTCCCTGAGATGCGGCCTGCTCAACCTTATCCATACATTTCCTCAGGTTTATATCCGGCTCATTGTTCAAATACAATTGGAGCACGGATACTACATACTTCTTAGCCATAGGTTCTGCCTGTATTTTTCGCTGGCAAAGATACCTATTGAAACATGTATTAAAGACAAAATCTACCTTCGGTTTGTGGTACTGGCAAGTCCGGCATGTATCAGGGCAAAGCGAAAGCCATGATACTTCCATCCCTGTGCTCAGAGGTACCCGACACACATAATGTTAGATACTGCCTACCATCAATCATGTAGGTCGATGGAGAGGCATACCCGGGAGCCGGCAGGGTATATTCCCACAATAATTCTCCCGTTTCTTTGTCAAAGGCTCTGAATTTTTTGTCGACAGTGGCTGCTATAAACACCAGCCCACCGGCAGTCACAACAGGTCCGCCATAGTTTTCAGCCCCTGTGATATCCTCATCCTCGTGTCGGGCATCAGGGAGATCTCCCAGGGTGACAGACCATTTGTAAGCTCCGATATTCAGGTCGATACAATTTAATGTGCCCCAGGGTGGTTTGATGGCTGGATAACCTTCCGAGTCACGGAAGTAACTATAGGCAGTTACGTTGTGGTAATTACCATCCTCAGATTCAGTGTCCATAGATATTCCCGGGGTGATATCCACATTTTCTGTAAGGAAAGTTATAATGTTTTCAACTCGCCGATTTGATAAATGGGCAAACGAGGGCATCCGGCCACTACCGGATTTGATAATATTACGGATATTATCCACAGTCAGCCTTTCATGGACATTGACTAATGATGGATTAACCGGTGGGAGCCCGGTCCGGTCAGCACCGTGACAACTGGAACAATAATTACGATAATAAACGGCTCCCCTCTCCACGGCTGTCAGCGCACGACTGTCAGATTCATTCACTCTCTGAATCTGAGCGATTTCCGGTGATTCGTTGGCATTCACATATAACAGTCCCAGATCAGGCTCCACTGCGACACCTCCCCATTCTCCACCTCCCCTTGTTCCAGGCACCATCAAAGTTCCCTCCATACCGGGTGGAGTAAAGATCCCTTCAAACCGCAAATTCTGAAAAGAGGACAACACTTCCTGTCTGATTTCCGGTGTGCGGTCTGACAAATCACTTTCATCTATGGTTATCCGGGAGAATGGTTTGGGTAAAACCGGGAAAGGTTGGGTTGGCCAAACTTCCTCACCCGGTATATCACTGGGTGGCACCTCTCTTTCCTCAATATCAAACAATGGCTCACCTGTAACCCGGTCAAACACATAAACAAAACCTGTCTTGGAAGTCTGGGCTACAGCGTCAATCGCTTCTCCATCTCTTTCGACAGTAACCAGCGAGGGCGGGGCCGGAAGATCGTAGTCCCATACATCATGATGCACTGTTTGGAAGTGCCATAGACGCCTGCCTGTCCCAGCATCCAGTGCCACCAGCGAGTTACCAAAGAGATTCATTCCCTTTCTGTCGGCACCATAAAAATCATAAACCGGCGATCCCAGGGGGACATAGACAATTCCCCTCTCCTCGTCCAGGCACATACCTGCCCAGTTGTTGGCACCTCCCATATAGGTCCAGGCATCTTCCGGCCAGGTTTCATACCCTTCTTCACCCGGATGCGGAATGGTGTGAAATGTCCAAACGACCTTGCCGGTACGGACATCGAAGGCTCTGATATCACCCGGTGCTGCACCGTAATATTCGGATACTTCTCCTCCAATGATATACAGGTTTTCATAGATAATACCCGGTGAAGTAGGTATCACCCATATGGAATCCGGATCCATTCCCAATCCTTCGTTTAGGTTGACTTTCCCATCGATTCCAAAACCAGTTACGGGTGTACCATCCTCAGCATGAACAGCATGCAGATAATGATCGGCTGTAAAGAGTATTCTTTGGTCCTCGCCATCCTGCCAAAAAGTAACACCCCGGCAAATACCACCACCGTCATCACCCTTAAATGGATCATAGGACCAGATCTTTTCACCGGAGGATGCATCCAGGGCATAGAGCCATCTTTGGGCAGAAGTGGCATACAATCGATCTTCGATCACTATGGCATTGCATTCATATTTGCTGACTCGTGCATCAGGTAGTGCATCATCCGGATGGAAAACCCAGGTTACCGACAGGTCCGTGACATTCTGCCTGTTTATCTGATCCAGATGAGAATAACTTGTACCGGCAGCATCACCTTTATATACCTTCCAGGAGCCCATATCGTTTGTCTCCGTATGGCAGCCCCATACGATCACTGACAACAAAATGATACTCAACAACTTCAGGGTTGTTCCCCGGATCCCATTCATCCGTCAATCAATTTGAATCGAAATATAACCATCAATTAATTGCTTCAGCAGGCAGGGCAAAAGCCATGATCGAACCATCCGGTCTTTCAGTATCACCAGAAACAGAAATCACCACAAATTGTCTGCCATCAAGAGAATATGTTGCCGGAGCGGTAAAGCCTCCCCCCGGCAATGAATATTCCCAAAGCATTTCTCCGGTGTCCTTGTCAAATGCCCTGAATTTCTCATCAAAAGTGGCTGCAATAAAAATCAACCCTCCTGCAGTCGAAATCGGCCCGCCATAGTTTTCTGACCCGGTCGGAGGGTCATCAGCCTTCCTGGCTTGGGGGTGGTCTCCCAACGGAACTGACCATTTGTAATCCCCTGTGTTCAGGTCAATAGCATGCAGGGTACCCCATGGCGGCTCGATAGCAGGATATCCATCAGGATCACGGAAGTAGCTATGGCCGGTAATGTTATGAAAAACCACCGGAGTACCTTCATCAACAGGGTCTTCCATATGAACCGTTCTCTCAGTCTGGTTTTCTTCACTTAGCAAAAAAGTGATGATAGCCCTGATCTGTTGTTCGGGAAGGTGGCCAAAAGATGGCATCCGGCCATATCCCTGATCAATCTTAGCAAAAAGATCCTCATAAGAAAGACGGGTACTAACATCGTCTAGCGGGGGATACAAGGGTAATTGCCCCTTGCGATCCGGTCCGTGACAGGCGGCACAATAGCTGTCGTAAAATGCAGCACCTCTCTCATACCGGGACAACCCACGATTCTGACCACTTTCAACTTTCTGGACATTGGCAATTTCCGGAGATTCATTTGAATTGATGTATACGATCCCATCCTGTGGGTCACAAGCCATACCTCCATATTCACCACCACCCCGGCTACCCGGTATCAATAGAGTATTTTGTGGACCAGGTGGTGTAAACAATCCCTCATGATGAATACGCTGCATCTGGTCCAGTACATGGCTCCTCGCTTCTTCCGTCCTATGGGTTACCTCTTCAGTAGTCATAGATTGCCTGGCATAAGGTTTGGGTTTCACAGGAAAGGGTTGGGTAGGCCAGCTTTCTTCTCCTTCGATCTGGCTACCAGGCACAGTTCGCTCCTCAATATCAAAAAGAGGCTCGCCCGTCACCCGGTCAAAAACAAACATAAATCCGGTCTTTGTAGATAGTGCTACAGCATCGAGGACCTTTCCGTCCCTTTGAACCTGCAAAAGGGTAGGAGGAGCGGGCAGATCATAGTCCCACAGATCGTGATGGACGGATTGAAAATGCCACAATTTTTCACCTGTGGAGGCATCCAGCGCAACCAGAGAATTGCCAAAAAGATTTTTGCCACTCCGGTCTCCACCATAGTAGTCGTAAGAAGGAGATCCCAGGGGTGCATATACAATGCCCCGGTTTTCATCAAGGCTCATGCCCATCCAATTGTTAGCACCGCCAATTTTTTTCCAGGCATCCGGGGGCCAGGTTTCGTATCCCTCTTCACCCGGGTGGGGAATGGTATGAAAACTCCAGACCCATGCACCTGTACGCACATCGTAAGCCCTCACATCTCCCGGTGATGCCCCATAAGATTCAGATACAGCTCCTCCAATGATGAAAAGATCCTTATAAATAATACCAGGAGAAGTAGGTGTTACTCGCACTGAATCCGGATCGCGGCCCAGGTTCTCATGGAGATTCACCCTTCCTTCAAGACCAAAATCCATGATTTGAGACCCATCTGATGCCCTGACCGCATAAATAAAATTTTCAGCTGTAAAAAGAATCCTTCGGTCTGCCCCATCCTCCCAATAGGTAACTCCCCTGCACATTCCACCACCTCTGCGACCATCAAATGGATCAAAGGACCATAGCTCCTCACCGGTACCGGCATCAATAGCATACAACCACCTTTGAGCAGAAGTGGCATACATGACTCCATCAATGACGATTGGATTACACTCATACTTTCCAAAAGAACTTCCTGCCGGCGCATCATCCGGTTGAAAAACCCAGGCAACTTCCAGATCCTGTACGTTGCCGCGCTGGATTTGATCAAGGTCGGAGTAGCTGGTACTGGCTGCATCCGCTTTGTAAACGTGCCAGGAAGTCCGTTCAGACAAGTCCTGCCTACAACTAGTTAGAACCATCAAAAAAGCAAATAAGACAATCTGTAAGTTCTTCATTCCTTATCTCTTCATTACCAGGCCCTCAAACTGACCAAAATGATCCAGAATAAATGTGACGTAACCATCCTGATAATGAAAAGGAATACTTTTTTCCCTCACCATTGCTTGAATATTAGCAGGTTTAAAACCTGTCCTTACCCTGAAACTCATGTTGTCAATAGGTAAGGGATTAAAATAAGTGTTACCACTGAAACCGGTAAGATTGACAAGATGCAGGATCATACCGTCAGAAGGTCGATCACTCCGATCAGGTAAATTAGCGGTAAATTCCTGGAGAATCACCTCCACTCTCTTGTGAGCATTGGTCATAACCTGATCCTGCAGGTTGGGTGCCATGGTATTGATCACATCCAGGATCAAATTTTTATGTTGCTCATATCCGTAGAGATAATAAAGTCTGCCCAGGTTTAAGGGCATGAGCACAGCCAGGCCATTCTCATGTTGCTTAATTCCAACTCCATAATATCCTGTAGCTGTATGCCCTCCAATTTTCTCAGGTGGCCCTGGTATGCCAGGTGTATATATGGGTAAATAAGAATGATCAACCTGTTCAAACTGGTACAAACCCATATTAAACTTATTGAATACCAATGTCTGCTTCTGAAATCGCTGAAACAAGGTCTTATTTTTCGGAACGAGATAATATCCGTCACTATCCTCGATAAACTGGTCCTTGTAAGCTCCAAAAACTTCTGCCAATTGATCCGGTTCATCTCCTAATGTCCTGTTGGTACCCAGAATGGTCCTTCCCGCGCGACAAAGTCGGAGTAAGGTGGTCCTATCTTCCTCTTTCAATCGCATTATATCTGGCAATATGAAAAGCTTGTACTTCTCCAGGCGGTCTTCCAGCACGGACAATTCTTCAGCCTCAATGATATCGAACTGCAGATGATTTTCCTTCAACATCTTTTGTATACCCCGGTATTCCTGTGCTTGTGTACCTCCCGGCCAATATCCAGGTGCAATTAAACAGATCTCGGCCGGAGAATTATAGTTTCCGAAGTAGGGTTCATATCTCTTGTGATGTGCATAAATAGCTTCCCAAATATCAAAGTTGCGTTCGTCTTCATAATTGCGAAAATCACCCATGAGACTCATGTCCAAACCCGATCCATTGGCGATATTCTCATAAAGCCTAATGGCAGTTTCTTCAGGTTCAATCGCATTGTATCTTGATCGGAAGGATATCTGCTGGATACTCGCATTACTCACGATTTTTCCCGGATGGGAAAGGCCCGTACTACTGACATTATCAGAAGCACTATACAACCAATGAGGCAACTCCCTGGTTTGCGACTCATGCCGGATAATGTCAACATAATCATCCATATAGGTACAGATGGCAACCTCGGGATTTATGGCTTTCACTGCTTCATGAACTTTGCGAATCCAGTCATGGGCCGTAAATGTCTTAAAAGCCTGATATTCTCGAAAAACAGGATTATCAGCATCCTCTAATACTGGTAATTGCTTACCTCCACTATATGACTTAAATCGTTCTTGATCATATCGGTTTTGATCAATTCCATGGTAGGTATCCTCATAGTGATTGCGTGTATGATAGCCTGGCATATTTATAAAAATGCCATCTATGGGATATCGCTCCATTACTTCCTGAATGATTGCAATCGATTTTTCCTGAACATAGGGAGCATTGATTGATGCCATATACATGTCGTCATTAATTATACGATCACCATCGGGAGATATATAGCACCAATCCGGGTATTGCTTAAAAATACTTTCATGGACGCGGCTGAAATCAAATCGGGTGATCACCCTTATATCATTTGCATGGCATAGCTCTATTACATCTCCCAACATGTCAGGTTGCATATATGGGTTGATGTATTGAAATGGTAATTTGCTGGGATAAAAAGCCATGATTCCACCCCCGTTGATGATCAAGCAGTTTACTGAAAACCGAACGAGGTCTGATACCAGGGAATCGGCGTTCAATTCCGCCTCGTATGCAGGCAGGTTGGTCTGCATGGTCCGCAGGTTGTTGCGTTTCCACCAGGATAGAGTATCTGGCCAATCTTCAGGATCTGCCGGTTGGAGCCAGGTGATCTCAGGTTGTTGAGCAGACATGTGTATTGGACATGCCATCATCATGGCGAGAAAGAGGATCACTACATAGTGATAAGTATCAATCGTATTTCCGACCATGACTAAAAATCGGTGTCCGCGTTTGCTAACTCTATAGATTTAATCCAAATGTTGCGGTAGAGTACCTCATGACCCTCAGCTTGTAATTTCAAACCTCCAGGTACATCCGTTATGCCCTTACCGCCGTCATTACCTCCATCGATACCCGAATTGGGTCCACCCCAAACCTGGTTTATAGATACATTTTCATGGATTTTCTGACCATTGAAATACACGGTCACCAGGGCCTTCTCCGAAAGCTGCCCATTTTCAAATCTCGCTGCCCTGAACTGAATATCATAAGCATTCCATTTACCTATACCATTATAGGCACTATACGGAGCAGCTTTTTCATTAATTACCGCGGCCATGCCATGATCTGTGCTATCACCATCCAAAACCTGAATCTCATAACGGTTTTGTAAGTACACTCCGCTATTCCCACCTTCATGTGCAATCAAAAACTCTACATGCAAGCGAAAGTCCCTGAATTTTTCCTTGGTAACGATATCCGCAGCACCATATTTGCCTCCGGCTCCGGCCGGATCATTGCTGCTCATTGCCGAACCCGGATCGACCGGGTCATCAACAATTTCCCACTTGATCGGTAAACTCGCCGCCAGACGGGGACCTTCCCAATACGTCCATTTTTCATGCAGCATTTCGGCTGAACCATCAAAAAGAACCTCAGCCTGCATTGGTGGGGAAATTCCCACCCCTACCTGGGCAGTGACATTGAGTGGCAAAAAGTAAATTACCATCATAAGAATAGCAGTATATCCCGATTTCATGATTCCCGTTTTTATGGACATTAAGTCCCTCAAATTAAGGAAACATTTAAACCTGCATGACAATATTGACAGAGTATGAGAGGTCCTGGCTGTATATGAATCTCATGATACCCGGTAAGCTTTTGTGATACGGGTACTTCCACCGGGAGAGTCAATACTCCGGAAAACCGCCAGTCGGCCATCTTTTTGAAACTGAAAAAAGTACTTTTCCTCACCCCAGGTATGACTGTCGGGAATGACAAACTTATTGTCCCCGGTATATCGAAGTAATTCTCCATGTACCTCATTTTTCAACCACAAATGACCATCCCTGGCGAAAAAGACCATTACATCTTCGTGATTATCCTCCAATACAAACATCCCTTCCAGTTTCTCCAGTGCCACCGGATCCAGATCCAGCTCCTTTTCCATAATCACATTGAAAGGCACAGAAAGAAAACCATCGCTATTTTTCTCCAAATCGAGGATACGGCTTTTAGCGTGGGGAGCCTTGGAAGATCGATCCCGGTCCAGATGTGGATCCCCGGTAAAATAAAGCTGTGTCACCAGATTCTGATATCCAGGTGCAGAAATCATAAGATGAAAATGAGCCGGTCGGTAAGTGCCATCACCGACATCGTAAGGGACCGGCATTTGGGTACGAAATGAATACGCTCCTTCTCTGTCCGTAAACTGAGTGGCCCGGTACCTGTATTCATCGCTTTCATTGTCATATTTCTCGTTAATATCACAATGCCACAACTCAACTTTGGCATTCTTCAGGGGAGTTGAGCAATTATCATGAAAAATGGTGCCCTGGAGGTACACCTCCTCACCCGATAGATGTTCCACCACCAGGTCATTTCTCACCGGAGCATCCGGACGATAAAATGGTCCCAAAATATCGGTCGTGGTTTTGCAATCGCCCACATAGTTACTTCCATCAAAAGAGATGAAGCCGGTTGTACTCACAGCCACAGCAGACATCGCTGTACCTTTGAGAAATTTTCTCCTTTTCATTGTGGTGTTTTACGGAATTAGTCAGTGTCACAGGTCAGGTTAGGTACCTGTAAGTTAAGAAATTAACCTCGTACACAGAAAACCCCTTCAAGTCAAACCATATTTTCGTACATTGAATTATCACTCCTTTCTGTCCCTACCTGAAAACCTCCATTATTTTCCTGGTGTTGACCTAAAAATGAAGATTATGCGAACCCTTCTGTCCCGAGGTGCTCTCCTCATCACTATCATGCCCGTACTATTGATTTTTCAAAATCTTGCTTATAATACTGAAACTGCATCTTTAAGAAATACAGAGCTTGCTGGCAGTCCACTATCCATGTGTCGTACGGGTGGTCAATATCAACTGGATATCATGATAAACTATAGCGAGCCAATTGCTCCCCGGCTTGAAGGGTTGGGTAACACCCATTTCGAAATAACTACTTCAGTTCCGGAATGTCAGGATTTTTTCGATCAGGGCATGCGACTAGTTTATGGATTCAACCACGCTGAGGCCCACCGCTCTTTCACGGAAGCCAGCCGGCTTGACCCTGATTGTGCCATGGCAAAATGGGGGATTGCCCTAGCCCTTGGTCCCAATATCAATGACCCCTTCCCTGATCTGGCGCGACAGAAGTTAGCATATCAGGCCATCCAGGAATCCAAATCATTGCTCGATGATGAAAACGAATTGGAAAGAAGTCTGATTGAAGCCCTTTCAGCAAGGTGTACCAATGTGGAATCAGAGCAACAATCGCTGAATCTGTCCTATGCGGCTGCTATGGAACCCGTATATGGAGCACATATGGATCATCCGGAGGTGGGAATCCTTTATGCTGCATCGAAAATGAATACCATGCCCTGGAACTATTATGATGAAGACAAGAATCCACGACCGGGGACACAGGGAACGATAGCTGCGCTGGAAAAGGTGATTGCAGAAAGTAATCATCCGGGTGCTCATCATTACTTCATTCATATCATTGAGGCAGCTGATCCTGATCGGGCAATCGCAACTGCAGACATCCTGGGAGACATGATGCCCGGGGCTGGTCATATGGTTCATATGCCATCCCATATTTACATTGGAGTCGGGATGTACGAGCAGGCAGCCGAACGCAACCGCAAAGCCATCCTGGCCGATGAAGAATATATAGCACAATGTCAGGCGCAAGGCATTTATCCACTGGCCTATTATCCCCACAACATCCATTTTCTCTGGGCAGCAGCATCTCTTCAGGGAAATAGTGAAGAAGCCATAGATGCTGCCCGGGAAGTCGCATTGAAGGTTCCTGCAAACCAGGCTTTAGCCATTCCATTCATTCAGGATTATCTCTCAGTACCACTCCAGGCCTATGTGCGCTTTGGCAAATGGAATGACATCCTGAGCACTCCCCAACCTGATGAGTCTCTGCTGCACGTTAACCTGATGTGGCATTATGCCCGGGGTATGGCATTTGTTCGGCGAGGGAACTATGAACTTGCAGATTCAGAGTTAACGGCTGTCAAAGAACTTGCTAACAAACCGGAAATGCAAGAACTCTATGCGGCATATAATAATCCTACCAGCCATGTGGGGGAGATAGCTTACCATGCCCTGGCGGGAGAACTCGCCGCTGCCCGTACAAACTATTCCGAGGCTGTAGAGTTACTGACTAAAGCTGTAGAACTGGAGGATGAATTGGTCTATCAGGAACCATCTGCCTGGCATTATCCAATGCGGCATTCACTCGGCGCAGTGTTGCTGGATGCGGGAGAGTTGTCAGAAGCAGAAGAAGTATACCGGGATGATCTGCAGATTTGGAGACAAAATGGGTGGTCCCTGTATGGGCTCATTCAGAGTTTACAGAGACAGGGCAAACACGAGGAGGTTGCGAAGACTAAAAAACAATTTGACCAGGCCTGGCAATATGCAGACGTAACTTTGACTTCATCACGGATGTAGGATATTGATCCTTTTCGCATTATATCCCACAAGCGATGCTACTCCGTTTGTGGAGTTCAATGTGACACAAGAGCACTTACACTCTGTTTGAATACTTTGATTTCCTTTTCAAATGAGGCCTCAAGATCCTCATCTAAAATACCTTCATCCATATTGAAGTTTTCGCGATAGAACGGCAAAGAAAAGGTGCCTACAATATTCGCTCCCAGGCGGGGAAAGTAGGTGAGAGCATGCTGGAGTACGTTGATGGCACCGCGTGAGCCAGGGGCGGTAGCGGTTAGAAACATTGGTTTATGCATCCAAATGGCCTTGTTGATGCGAGAAGTCCAATCAATAACATTCTTTATGGAGGTTGTATAACTCCCGTTGTGTTCCGCCAACGATACGACAATTCCATCTGCCCATTCTACATGCTGCCTGAAAACCATTGCCTGCGGAGGTATGCCCTTTTCTCTTTCAAGATCAATTCCATAGATCGGCATCACAAAATCGTTCAGGTCAAGAGTACGAACCAGAGAATTCGGCACTTGCAGTGCCACGTAACTGGCCCATTGCTTGTTGATTGATTTCCGACTGTTACTGCCTCCAATGGCAAGGATGTTTGCTGGCATTATTCCTTCTTTGTTGCATTATCAACAGCAAAAACTTCCTTTGGTTTTGTCGGCTTTGAGAACGTACCTACTTCACCAAATGGTTCAACCGGGACTCTGATCAACAACCGGTATAGGATTAAGATCCTGAATAATTTTTCAATTCGACTCAGCTACTCCCAACTCTGGTCGCATTTCCGAATCGTCCCATGAGTCCTCCCAGGAAAGTGGAAATTCGGACTCGAAGAAGAACCTTTCTTTACCAAAAGCCGGTTTCAGCTCATCAAGCCAGATAGCTTCCGGATCATATTTGGCAAAGAAGGGTTTTGCCACCCAATCCGGATTGCGGCCCTGGATAAACTGAAGCACAAAAACTGATTCATCTCCAACATCCGTGACACCCAAAACCTGCACTTTACCCGGTCCGGCTGACATACTTGGTCCCCGGACTGTCCGTGCAATACCACTAACCTGTTGATATGCCTCACGGTAGATTTCCCAGGCCTGCTCCAGAGGCAGTGCAAAATATTCCTGTGCACCTGTATCCCGTGCCAGAAACATGTAATAAGGTATACAGCCAGATTCCACCTGTAGCTGCCACATCTCTGCCCAAACATCGGCACTGTCATTAATGTGCCTCATGACCGGCGACTGGGAGCGGATCACAGCACCTGTTTCCAAAATCCGGGAAATAGCCTTCTGGACAATAGATGTCCTTAATTCCGCAGGATGGTTAAAATGAGCCATAAAGGCCAGGTGTATACCTGCATCTTCCACACTTCTGAATAACTGCAGGAGTTCGTCTGCATCTGAATCGGATACGAACCTTTGGGGCCAATAGCCCAGGGCCTTCGTACCCAGACGGATGGTGCGCAGATTCGGAAGATCTGCCTCAATAAAAGCGTTAAGATATTTTTTGAGAATGCGGGTACGCATCACCAGAGGATCACCACCGGTAAACAGGATATCGGTAATCTCGGGATTACTGCGAATGTATTCGATGGCTTTTTCAGTGTCGCGCATGGCAAACTTCAGTTCATTCATACCAGTAAACTGCGGCCACCTGAAGCAAAAAGTACAGTACGCATGACATGTTTGTCCCTGGGGAGGAAAAAACAACATAGTTTCCCGGTATTTGTGTTGAATGCCTTGCAACTTTTCTCCGTTGAGGTCCGGAAGATTATGTTCCAGCTGTCCGGCTGGATGAGGGTTTAACTCCATTCTGATCTTGTTGGCTATCAGCTTGAGCTCAGCACGACCTGCATCGCTGACAAGAGCTTCAGCCATCTCCTGATAATGGCGTTTCTGAAGCATTGCTTTTTGAGGAAAAGTTAATCGGTAAATGGGGTCCTGACGATAATTCGTCCAATCAATCAATTGATTAATTACATAATTATTGACCTTAAAGGGAAGAATATTCCCTACTACCTCAATGTCAAATATTTCCTCTTTGGTTAGGTTTTTTTCTATCTGGGGGATACTGGCGAAATTACGCAGGGTATAAACCCTATACTCCCGTTCAGTCATACGCTGTCTGGATTAAATAGATTTACGAATAAATGGCAATTTCCGGCAACGGAAACATGAAATGGTCTCGAAAGGAAGATTGTCATTCGGCAGTAGAAAAACTGCCAGTATCATGAGGCCTCTCAAGAAAACCAGCCACGAATATAAACAAATTTGGCTATCCTCCCGGTTAGAGTCAGGCCGTCAAATCAGAAAGCACTTTAGAGTGAAGCAGCCTTAATATTGCGATACTGCATACTCATGTCCCGGTTGGGGTGCAGTTGAATACCTATAGGTCCCATATCAGCTGCCGTGTCCGATTTGTAGGTCATGACTTTTTTCCCATTAAGCCAGGCAGTGTACTTATTTCCCTTGGCCTGAACCTTGATGGTATTCCAGTCATCCATTTTGATGACATCTTTCACTTTCGCCTCCACCGGATAACCCTCTCCCGGGATGTAGGGTGAGCAGGTCATATCACGTTTTAGAGATCCCGATTCACCGATTTGAATCTGATCGTGCTCGCTACGAATAAAGAAGCCCGAATCCACGGTACCATCACCAAATTTAAAGTCGGCCTCGATAACAAAATCCTTGTATTCCTTCTCTGTCCACAAAATGGTTCCCTTTTTGTCAGGGCCACTTTGTAGTGCAAGAATTCCATCCTGGGCTGAATACCAGATATTGTCTTCCGGTAAAACCCAGCCGGTAAAGTCCTTTCCGTTAAAAATGGATTCGAGTGACTGTCCATGAACGGAGTTAAAACCCGTTATCAACAGCAAAAAAAGGAAAGTCAAAATTCTGGTCATCTCTGGCAATTTTTAGGTGACCTAAGGTAGCAAGAAATTCTCAATATAATTTGTCTTATCTCAAGTCAGAACATCATGCACAACATGCCCGTGGACATCCGTAAGACGGAACCTCCTTCCCTGGTACTTAAATGTCAGTCGCTCATGATCTATACCAAGCAAGTGCATTAATGTTGCCTGAAAATCATGTACATGGACTCCATTCTCAATAACATTATAGGAGAATTCGTCCGTTTGCCCGTACACCAGCCCCGGTTTAACACCTGCCCCGGCCATCCAGATAGTAAAACAGCCAGGATGATGATCCCTGCCGTAGTCGTCTTTGGTCAACCTTCCTTGCGAAAAACTGGTTCGGCCAAATTCTCCTCCCCAGATAACCAGTGTATCTTCCAACAGACCTCGCTGATCAAGATCCTGAACCAGGGCAGCTGACGGTTGATCAGTTTGCCTGGCCTGACGTTTCATACCGGCCGGAAGACCTCCGTGATGATCCCAGCCCATGTGGTAAAGCTGGATAAAATTGACATTCGATTCTGCCAGTTTGCGGGCCAAAAGACAGTTATAGGCATAGGTGCCCGGAGTACGGGCATCCGAACCGTAAAGATCAAATACGTGATCAGGTTCGTTGCTGATGTCAATAGCATCCGGCACTGACATCTGCATCCGATAAGCCATCTCGTACTGATTAATACGCGATGCAATTTCCGGATCTCCCCAATGATCGGTCTGATGTTGATTCAAGGTATTGATGAGGTCCATTTGCCGGCGACGGTCTTCGGTATGGTACCCATGCGGGTTGCCCAGGTAAAGTACAGGGTCCTTGCCGGATCTGAATTGCACACCCTGATGATGAGAAGGTAAGAAGCCATTTCCCCAGGACTGCGAATTAAGCGGCTGAGCTCCTCCTCCTTTTGATATCAAAACGATAAAATTGGGCAGGTTTTCATTGGATGAACCCAATCCATAACTCAACCAGGAACCTATTGACGGACGACCACTTTGCTGTGATCCAGTCTGCATAAATATCACCGCCGGTTCGTGATTGATGGCTTCGGTATACATGGATCTGATAAAACAAAGTTTGTCAGAAATAGCTGCCGTATGCGGGAAAAGCTCTGAGATCCAGGCACCTGAATCCCCGTATTGATCAAAATCATATATCGATTGTACCAGGGGAAAGGTCGACTGGGAGGTGACCATACCCGAGTTTCTTTGGGTGGATTTCAGAGAGGATGGTATCTCCTGGCCATGCCACTTCTTTAGCTCGGGCTTGTAGTCAAATGACTCTAGCTGCGATGGTGCGCCGCTTTGGAAAAGGTAAATCACCCTTTTGGCTTTGGCCGGGAAGTGCAAACCATCCAGACCCGGAGAAAGCAATCCGCTACCCCTGTTTATCAAATTGCCCATTGCCAGCATACCCATCCCGGAGGCGGTTTGGCGCAGAAAATCACGACGGTGCCAATGCATTTTTCCCAATAATTACGATAAACTAAGTTAGTGAAAATCTGATTCCAGCGAGACTAAGGAATAAGTAGATAAACACTCTCATGTACTCAGCCCAAAGTTTCAATATCTTAGGTACGTGTTTTCCAATGCAAACAACAGAGTCTATCTTATACCCGCATATATGCTGATTCTCAAATCAATTATCATGAAGATATATTTAGTCATATCCTTTTGCCTATTCTTGACGTCCGCTGTCATCTGTCAGGAATCTACAGCACCCTGTATCCCCTGCCAGGAACTTTCCCAACTACAACTACCGGATGTCAGCATAACCAGTAGTGCTGAAGAAACAGATGAAGTTGATTTTTGCAAGGTCATGGGTACCATTGGAAAGGAAATCAACTTTGAATTGCTTTTGCCCCTCGAATGGAATGAGCGCTTTGTCATGGGCGGTGGTGGTGGTTATGTGGGGGAGATCCAAAACTCGGCACGGTCAAAGGTAGGTGAAGGATACGCTACCGTAGGAACAGATACCGGCCATAAGGGAAGTGGCATACAGGCTAGCTGGGCGCTCCACAAGGTCGAACGCCAACTAAATTTTGGCCACCTTGCCATCCATCGAACTGCCACCGTAGCAAAAGCAATAATCAGAGCGTTTTATTGTAAGGATGCCCGTTACAATTACTTTATGGGATGCTCCAGAGGTGGTGGCCAGGCTTTGATCGAGGCTCAGCGATATCCCAATGACTTTGATGGAATTGTCTGTGCTGCTCCCATCATTGACTGGAGTGCAACCGGAGGAGAATTTATCCAGAATATTCAAGCCCTGTATCCGGACCCTGACAACCTAAAGTCAGCAACGTTATCTAAAGAAAAAGTCGAACTTCTTGCCGCACAGGTAGTCGATCAGTGCGATGCCCGGGACGGAGTAGAAGATGGTATTATTAATGACCCAGTCGAATGCAATCTGGATTATTCACGATTTCCTGTCTGCTCCAACGGTCAGAGCAACGACTGTTTTACCGAAGCAGAGATCCAGGTCATCAAAACCATTTACGAAGGCCCGGACAACAATACCGGTAAAATCTATCCGGGTTTCCCTCCGGGTGCTGAGGCACATGACGGTGGCTGGATGTCCTGGATAGTCGGACCCGATCCCAACCTGATGCAACTCAATTATCCCAGTCTGCACTATGCCTTTGGAACGGAGTTCTTTAAATATTTTGTCTTCAGCGATCCCGACTGGGACTACAGTCAATTTGATCTGGATGAACTCCATGAGAAAACCTCTTTTGTGTCCTCCTTCATGAATGCCACACAAACTGACTACCGCTCATTTAAGAATCATGGAGGCAAGATGATCATTTACCATGGCTGGAACGACCCTGCGCTGTCTGCCTACACCACTATCGATCACTATGAAGAGGCAATGCGCATGGATCCCGATCTCGCGGACCATATACGTTTGTATTTATTGCCCGGTGTCCTGCATTGTGGAGGAGGACCGGGCCCCAGCAAGGCTGACTGGCTGGACCTCGTGAGGCAATGGGTGGAAAACGATCAGGCTCCCCAAGAGGTAATCGTCAGCAAAAATGTCGATGATAATACCGTGCTAAGACGGCCCGTATATCCATATCCTGGCAAGGCGGTCTATAGTGGAGATGGTGATACCAATGATCCGACTAACTTTTCAGAGCAGAAATAATCGCACCTATTCAGTTTTCTTTACCTCGGTATTTCTCAATTCAACCTCTCCATGGATTTCCAGGGGACCATATCCCTCGGTTTGGCCCGGATCGGGTCGGGCATCCCGGATGATCAATCCATCTAAAATCGCGCCTCGGGTATCTGAAGGTACTGAAACGACTATATGAGAATTATCTGCCGAATTACCCTGGACTCCGATATCACCAGAAAATATGGTCATATGCACAGCCGGGTCCCTGAGCTCAATAGCAGATCCTCCTGCCGGAAACCCCCCGAACAGAACTGCACTGTCCGGAACCTCAAACAATACGGCAGGGTTCCCGTCATCTGTGGGTAAATACACCCCTTCAGCGATCATGAGAGTGTCAAAGGATCTGCAACCAGCCAACTTCATACCGGTTGCCAGACTGGGGATGGCATTCATCCAACTGTCACCAAAACCGGTTCCTCCGGCAGATTGATCCACATACAATCCCGTGCCGGATAGCGGGTCAATAGGCATACAAAAAGCGAGCGAATCCTGAACCATACCATCCACCACCAACGTGTTAAGGAAAGGAATTGCCGGCGCTTGCTCAACCATAATATCATCAATATACCATCCATTTAACCCAAAACTACCCACGGTTCCATCCGTAGCAAAACGAAACCTGAGCAGCAATTCCGTTTCCTGAGGCAGGCAGAGTTCAATCTCACTGATGATAAAGTCCGAGGTACTAAACAGGGTATCGCTATTCCCCGTATAGGCAGCACGGCCCGCGAGCTCACTGCTGCTTTCGAACGTAATGGCATCTGGATATCCGTTCTGCGTAAAATAGGGACCCGCATCGATCCATGAGCTACCACCATCAATAGAGTATTCAACCACTCCCCCGTCCCAGTGAAACTCTGTTTCAAATCGGTGATAAAACTCAATGCGGGTACATCCGGATGGTGACACCGGCACCATCATCGTGAGGGCATTGTCACCCGCTGTCGAGAAGTCCCTTGCATACCATGAATTTTCCCCACCATGAAAATAAATGTCGTTTTTCACCCATTGATGAGCTCCTACTCCACTCAACTGAATCGATTCAAATTGGTCATCACCCTCGGCATCATCCACCAAAATCTGTGCAGTAGATGCAGAGGCGCAAAAACCAAGCTTACCGGCAAATTCAAAGTTTTCTATACTGTCCGGTTCAATATGGGCAATATTGAAGAACAGGGTGTCATCCATCACGGTTCCCATACCCGTATCCGTCAAAGTAAACCCCTGCGGTAAAGCCTGTCTGATTTCGATATTTTCCTCGTCGAAACAGATGCATTCGACTGAAAGACTTAACGTTGTTTCCGTACCCTCGAGAGTCGGATCATCCGCTACCGTCTGGTGCAGAATCAAGTTTTGGGGTAAATCAAAGGCTTCATGTCCATCAAAATTATATTGGGAATATCCCTGACTTGCGCTGTAGCCCAGGCCTCTTCTGGCAAATGCTTTCCAGATCGCGCAATGATGGGCACTATCGTATAGCATGGCATCCGCAGTCAGAATAGCATCCCGACCATCTACAAACCCCGGTTGACAAGGCTGCAACTCCATGCCGGTCATGACCAATTGCATAGCAATGTTATTTCCACCTGTACCATGATAGAGGTTGGTATCAACGCCTTCCAGGGCAATAATCTCCCAGGTCATGTCCCACAGCATGGTTGCCCACACAGATCCTATATAATGCACACTGGATGAATTAGCTATATCTCCATAGGTAAAAGGGTTTATTTCCATTGAAGTTGTGTAAGGATAGGTACGAATACCTTTGGAGTCCACCCCGGTGCCCAGGGCATAAGTACCGATTCCCCGGTGCTGTTCAGGAGTGGCTACATTCCAGTCTGTTGTCAGCATCAGACCAAAGAAGTCACTCCACCCCTCTCCCATTTGCTCTCCATTATTCAGACAGTCTGTAGTGGCAGGTCCTCCTGTCAACCGATTGGAAATTCCATGAGCATATTCATGGGTGATGATACCATTATCAAAAGACCCGTCCGGCGTGACAGTCGGTTGTGGTCTCAGCGTGACCTCCACGCTTGTGGTCTCGAGAACTGACTTTAACTCGGTGCCGTGCAATTTACTGATCATGAAAGCCGGGATAGTAATTGAGTTATCATCACCACCCATGATGAATGGATCACCTTCAACATGATTTGCCACCAGGACTCCTTCAGCTCCCATATCCTCCAACCGCTTCACTTTCACTGTGAAATCACAGTCACCACGATCGATCAGCACGATCTTCCCTCCAAGTTGATCTTCATTGGCCAGTGTATCATGACACGCCAGATGCGAATCAGGTATGGTGTCCAGGGCCAATATCAGGTCGGCTGTAACCGGACCATGCATGTCAATTTTGTTTGCAGTGCTAAAATCAGATTCCACCCCAAAAATGCTGAGTGAATCTGCAATGGAGTCACTATGTACGACCACCGGGGTAGATAACAACACATCTGACCACAGGTACATCTGCATTCGCGGGGCGCCACCATCAGGCGGTGTTAAAAAATTGGCATTGTTGATACCCCCACCATCCAGTCCCTCAGCATAGACCGGGTCATAAGCCTTTCCTCCTCGTCCCAGGTTGCTGTGCTGAAAATTTCCGGCTTGCTCATCAAACCCATACTGATAGGCAATATCATGAATCAGGTTACTCCAGAAAAACATGTTAGTAAGCGACGCATCGCGGTTAAGGTGGGGTGGAAGTTCCGGGTCATAGGGAAAATCAAAAGCCAACCCGGGAGCATGAGGTGTGTAACCCGGCGGACCATCATTGTCACTATCATCGTATGCATAAACATTGTTCCCGCGGGTGATGGTATACTGGGTCAAACTGTCATCGTGCCAGCCAAGCGTCGTGGCCGGGTTATCAATCCCGGCATGATTCCATGGTTCATCTACCAATATTCTCTCTCCATGAATCGGTGACTCTACCGTTAAAGGAAATACTCGATAAGCACTATCCATAGTATAAAAATGGCTTGCTTCAACCTCTTCCTGATAAGGTGGATGAGATCCGTTACACCCCAGATGCAACTCCCGGTCAAAACGGCAATGAACCACCATATTATCCTTTCTCAGGACCTTTCCTTTTCTGGTATCTACATATATGTTCCAGTAGTTCTCCTCATCCTTTTCATAGATAGAAATCTTCCACACCAGCGAGATCTGGCCTTCTGCATTGGGTAACCATTTTAACTCGCCCTGAACAGGTTCGCGGGCAAAAGGAACATTGTCAAATCTAAAACCAACCTGTTTACCCTGCTTGTTGGTCTTGAGAGATTGTGCTGTGAGCAACCCTATCTGTTTGCCCAGATTTTGGGCAGCAATCTGCAAGCCCCTGGCCACAGAGAGTCCGGGCACATTGGATGTTTGCTGCTTATCAAGTCCCTTCAACATCCGGTTGCTGACTTTCATCACTTTTCCATCCTTCAGGTGGATGCTGAGTTGTGCATTTTCTATATCCAGTCCCTGATGCTGTTGAAGAAGGTATATATGGGTAATCCCTGTAGAACTGGTGTACTGATCTGTAATACGATATTCCTGAATATCCCCCGCTTTCAGGCCGGCTTTCTCAAGGTGGGAGAAAAGAATCCGGTCAATTTCCAGTGAATCGTATTGTGCTTCCAGTACAACGGAGCCAAGTAACCAGCATAATACAAGGAGTAGCAGCGATCTGGTATCCTGCCTGCAAGTAATAACGGCTTGTATCTGGATTCGGAGAGATCGGTTCATTTCATATTAGGATAACCGGGCATATATTGTGTGACAATTATACCTCTTTAATTTGATCATCTGCCAATCTCCGTCGGAGTTATGATGTAAACTGGCAGTTGATCTTCAGATACTATCTGCTAAAATCGAGCCAATGAGGTGACTGAGCCTTACCTGCCGGGGCTAGATGATATGGGTTCGAAGCTTGCCACCGATAACCCGGCCACCGATAACCTTTTTCCTTATCATTCAAATGGGGCGTTGCCCCATTCTTCCAGTTCCAGACCTTTTCAAGCCTGGCAATCGAAACCTTTGATACTCTGGATTCAAATGGAAATTTGGACTTCAATTTGTCATTATTCACGAAGACAGTAGCTGATAATGGGCTTTAGCCCATTCACACTACAAATCAAAAAGGTGAGAACATTTCGGTTAACAGTTATTGAATATGACAAGTTATGCATTCAATTGCCTGCCGCTTCAGCGGCAGGTATGCATGACAAAGCCCAGGGGCTTTAGCCCAATTGGCATCCTATCTTGTCCCTGTTGTCACTCCCCGTAATCATGTTCAGACAAATTGTTGCAAACTTCGAACAGCGGTTCTTGGATAAGGTATTACTCCAATTGAGTGTGACCTTACAGGCAGTGACTCAGTGCTGTTAGTTCGAAACCCCTGGCAACCGATAACCAGCAACCTGCCACCGGCAACCGGCCCCCGACAACCGACCCCCGGCCACCGGCCCCCGGCTTTACCTTCTCGTCTGAGCATCAGCAGTATTCATGATACTGCTGCAGGTAATAGCAAGGGCAGTTAGATCAATCCTGTCCAGGGTTTTATCCCAGGGCATTTCTCCTTCCGATAAGTACGCCAGGGCAGCATCCGGTCGGTTCTGCCATTTTGCCTTTTCGGTCTCATAAAAGTGAAGAAGATCAGAGGTCTCTTCGGTATCGGGCTCACGTCCGGTCAAAGATGTAAATGCCATATACACTTGATTTTGGGGGTCATCGGTAGTCCTGACAATTCTTTCTGCCAACACTCTTGATGCTTCGATAAACTGGGGATCATTAAGGGTTACCAGTGCCTGCAAAGGACTAGAAGTACTGGTGCGCCTTACGGTGCAAGTACTCCTGTCCGGCACATCGAAAATGAGCATGGCCGGTGGAGGTGACGTTCTCTTAAAAATGGAGTATATGCTCCTTCGGTACAGACCATCACCAGGTTCCTGTAGATAGGGATACCTCCAGGATTTGTTGCTGAGCTCATCCCACAAGCCGGCAGGTTGGTAAGGATATACACTTGGACCCCCAACTTCTCTCACGAGGAGTCCGCTCACGGCCAATGCCTGGTCTCTGATCATCTCGGCAGTAAGTCTTGGACCGGGTGCCCGTGCCAGCCATTTGTTTTCAGGATCCAGGGCAAGATGCTCTTCACTGACTACCGAAGATTGTCGATAAGTGGTAGAGGTAACTATCAGTTTGTGCAATTTCTTAATGTCCCAGTCATTTTCCATAAAATATCGGGCTAGCCAATCCAGTAACTCCGGATGTGTCGGGAGGTCACCCTGTGCCCCGAAGTCTTCTGCCGTTTTTACCAATCCTGTGCCAAAATGCATCTGCCATATCCTGTTGACGAATACCCTGGCAGTGAGCGGATTCTCAGGGTCAAACAGCCAGTTGGCCAACCCCAGCCGATCATCGGTAAACTGCTCATTAAATGCGAAGACCGCTTCCGGAGTGTGCAGCTCAACCTCCCTTGAACGGGCAGCATAATCTCCCCGATCCAGTAGATAGGTCGGTCTCGGTTGATCAAGATCACCCATCACCATGATCTCCGGTATCGTATCCATCAGTCTGTTGAGATGATTTCTTTCACTATGCAATTTCTCTCTCACCTTGATCAGGTCCCGGTTATTGCGGTCATGGTAGAAAGCCAGCAATTGGTCTTTCCCTACCTGGGTAGAAATTAACTCCCCAGCTTTCCCGGGATTATGATGATACATGACTTCTATTTCCGTCAGTGCCCGATCAAATAGTTTCAATTCATCAATTGCACCTCCTTTCAAAGTTTTGATCTTGTCCCTGTAGCCAAGTGCAAAACCCCTGAAACCATAAGTGTGGATATCAGGCCGGTAAAGAATACCTTTGTACAGATGATCTGCCACAATTTCACATTGAGCAGCTTTTCCATTGACAAACAGTTTTACACCATCAGCACGACTGCTTCCATCATAGGTGATGCTCACATGTGTCCATTCATTCTCCTCCAATGGTGCAGTCGATAAAAGTTCTACGGCATTTTGAGGCCAGGAATGGGCCATAATAAAGCGTAACCTGTTGTCCTTTAAATGGAGCGAGTATCCCTTATATCCAAGCCTGATGTCTTCACAGTGCGTAAAAATGCCTGCTTCCTCATAAAATTGGGGCAGGTATATCCAAAGATCCACGGTAAATGGATCTGTTCGTTCAAACCAACCAACCTTTTCACCCAGCGCAACTGTGCTATAATCTCCTATATAAAATGCATCACCAGTAACTCCTTCTCCCAACACCGGCTCTCTAATTCTGGCCGGCTTTAATGGATCAGCAGGGTTATCATCGATCCAGGTCTTTTCATCTTTCTTCCTCATCTGATCAAAGTCCTGATAGCAAACCAGGCCCGTTGCAATACCGGTTTTCAATTCACTTTCGAGATCAGCACTTTCAACCCATGCTTCGAAGTCTTTATCCGCCGTTTGGATCATTTGATTTGCCTGCGCTTCACCTGTGGCAATTTTCTCTTCCAGAAAATCAATGATGTCTTCCTCTTCTTCACTCGTAAGAAGAAGCGCCGGTCCTGGTGTTTGGTCGGGACCATAGGCAGGAGATCCAAACTCATTGGTACTGTTAAAGAAGCCAAACAGACCGTAGTAGTCTTCCTGTGAGATAGGATCGTATTTATGATCATGGCATCGGGCACATTCAACCGACAGGCCGAGAAAAGCCTTGGAAAAGGTATGCG
>JAUILF010000404.1 GCA_030433135.1 Bacteroidia bacterium
AGTCAAGAGGTCCGGGGTTCGAATCCCCGTAGCTCCACCAGAGGATACAGAACGACAAGCTCCCGCCCGGGAGCTTTTTCGTTTGGGGCAAATCCTCAGGATGCTTGCATCCGCAAAGGATTGGACTCAAAGGAAATCGACTGCAAAGAGAAGTCATTCGTATTTTGACCTTGGGTGCCCAGGGGATCAATGAAATTAATCCCCGTAGCTCCACCAGAGGATACAGAACGACAAGCTCCCGCCCGGGAGCTTTTTTTTGTGGTAAAACCCGAAGATGCTTGCATCCGATAGGGGTTGGACGCAAATTAGTTCGACTGAAAGGAATAGTCTCGGGAAGGTCTATGCTATTTGTGCGAACTACAGCCTAAATCACGATAATTCATCATTGAAATCACGAATCGCACGCAAAATATCCTGACGGCTGATTTGTCCCTGCAGATTGCCCTTCTTATCAACTACCAGCAATCGCTTAAATTTTGTGTGCAAAAAGGTGTCAGCAATGTTCGCGTCAACAGAGATGTACATCATAACACTTGTCATATAATTAGAGACCATGGACGATTGGGTGATTTGTTTATCGTAAGCTATTTTAATAGGCTTTCAGATAGTCCTTATCCATCAATTAAACAGGATGGAACATTATTCGTAGATCATAGTATATCTCACATTCCTGGCCTTTTTAAGAGATGTACGTAATATAAAAGTTATACTATTTTTTGAATATTTGAGATGGTATTGAAGGATTCAAATGCACCGGAGAGAATCAATAATGAACAATAGAGCAAAAATCTGAACATTATCAAATATAGATTATCATCTTTTTTTAATAATTTAATGTATCAAATCCGTCTTCATTTAAGCCATACGTTGATTCTCCTGTGAGAGGATAATTTCTGTGAATATAGTTCTGTAGTCACTACCATATTGATTGTGAGTTCAATTTGTATTTGTGGACCCTAAATCATTATGGTGTGATCTTTAGAGCTATCAGAGGTGCTGTTTTGATTTTATCCTGGTTATTGTTTGTGTTCTTTCTTTTGGGATGCGAAGGATTTCAGGAAATTATTCTACTTCCTCCACCTCCAATAGATGAGGGTTTCTATGAAGTCACTGAGACTAGTAAAAATGGTTTCGAAACATATGATTTATCACTTCATTGGATAGGAGGTAGAATGCAGTCATTCGAACTATGTAATTTTGAAAATAAGAGAGTAAAGATCAGAGCACGTTTAATGCTGGATCGAGAAATTCAACTGCCAGGTCAAAATTTTGTGATAGATGGAACCACGTATGCCCTACTTGAGGGAACTGGTACTTTTACGCAAAAAGGTTTTGAACTCAAATACGTTTATGGGGAAGGAAAAATGAGAAGTGTTGAAAGGAAAATTGTAGGGTTTTCAAAATAACTCGAAGAGTTATTTAAATTTTAATCATTTGAATCTATATGGTAGTAGATTAATATAGATCCGGGTACCCTATAGCTAAGGTTCTCGGATCTTTTTTTTGATCTCTTTTACCACATTCTCTCTTTAGATTGATTAAAGTTCAGTGCAGATTTTAGAACAAGATTTTGTATTTTACTCAGAGGTTTCTTTGTGGAGATCGTTTGAAGCTTGGGTCTAATATCTTCACCATTGAAAGCACCCCGGAAGTTTGATTCAGATTGACTTGGTTTAGAAATCATCCTTAATCTCCCAAAAACCAACTCTTATCTCCTTCCCATGGTTTCCACCTATCAGGTGTGTGGAAATGCGGGCAACCAATGTTTTTAACTTCACTTGAATTGACAATGATACCTACCTGGTGGAACCATGAAATAACTTTCTATTCATGTACTATATTGTTCCTTATATCTCTATGGATGATTCGAAAATACCAGAGTAGTCAAAACAGATACAGAACTGAGGCTAAAGAATTAAGAGACTTGATAGCTCGGAGAGAAATGGAATGGAATTTCATTGACATTAATAACCATAGTGATACCAAGGAAGGCATAATAGAGGGAGATGCTTTTTTAAGAAAATTTTCTGTGATAGTAGAAGATCATATCCAGGATCCAGATCTTGATGTCTCAATGTTAACGAGATCACTTAATATGAGCCGGACGCAGCTCCACAATAGGTTAAAAAGGCTGACTGGAAAACCGACTACTGCAGTTATTCGAGGTATTCGCCTGAAGAAAGCTAAATATTTACTGGAAGAGGGAGAAATGAATGTAAATGAAGTGGCTAACGCAGTGGGTTTCAGAAGTGTCAGTTATTTTTCTACCTGTTTTAAAAAGAAGTTTGAAATTAATCCCAGAGATATCTGAATCGTAATACATGGTTTACGAATAGTTAGGATTTTGACATGATCTATGATAGTAGGGGCACCAATTTTGGTCTATTAACGTTATATGTTTCATTTCGTACGCAAAATAGAGTGAGGATTATGGACAATAAATAACCAAAGCGAAATGACCTAAGTAATCAATGCCACAGGACGCAACTGATCCCGAACAAGAACTTATACCAACTCACAAATTATCATTAAAGTCTCTGATCGCCTGCAAGATATCCTGTCGGCTGATCTGTCCCTGGAGACTACCATTCTTGTCAACCACCAGCAAACGTTTAAACTTGGTATGCAGAAATGTATCAGCTACCTCAACAATATTGGCATCAATAGAGATGGTCTTCATGACACTTGTCATGTAATCAGATACCGTAGAGGATTGGATGGGTTGATTATGGTAAGCTATATCAAATAGAACTTTCAGGCAATCCTTATCATCAATTAAGCCTACCAGGGCTCCCTCAGTATCAAGTACCGGCGCTCCGGCGATCTTTTTTTCCAGTAAGATTTCCACCACTTCCGAAATCGGTGTATCACGATGAAAAGTGATCAAAGCTTCCCGGGACGTCATGTATTTGGTGACTGGAGAGGGTTTAAAGTCCCGCTGCATGGATTTGGACTCAACAGATTTTTGTTGATAGTTCTTCATAGCTCCAATACGTTTAAAATGAACAAAGACTGCAAGTGATAAGTTAGCATATTTTCACTTGAAATGCTATCCTGATAATGCATAATCAGTACTGTAAGCAATTCGGTATGCTTAAATGTTGCTGCACACCAGGAGGTGTCATTCAGTTGGCCATTTACCCGCTGGGATAAAGCAGTACAGTCTACAACAGTCTCTCATTCATCTTTATGGCAGGACGCCAGTATCAGGCCCAATATAAGGGCCATCCCGGTGTACATCAGGGTTGTCATCGTAGGACGGCCGTCTTAATTGGAATGAAACAATAATGAGAAATCCTGAAACAGTATTGAGAAGGGGGCATCTCCTACATCCCTAGCTTTGCTGACACTTAAGGTTCACTGCTTAGGTCATTTTATAGCAGTCACAACCTGGAATGTTAAAAATCTAAATATGAAAAAGACTATACTCTTATTCACCGCGGGCTTCCTTGCGACCTTTCTGGTGCAGGCCCAGGATAAGGTGGTACATATTGGAGAAACGATCATCTTGAATAACTCTTGTTCGGGGTTTGATTGCTCACTCACTGAAAGTTATGGGCATGACACGCATCGATATCGGGAAAGCAACTTGCGTATCCACTTCGATGATAATACCAGCTCCGGATCTTTTCCCAGGAATGACTGGAGGTTCATTTTTAATGATACTAATAATGGGGGCGACGAATATTTTGCTGTGCAAGATGCTACGGCAAACCGGCAAATATTCCGGGTGGATGCAGCCGCACCACTCAATGGGATGCGCCTATTTTCAAATGGTCATTTGGGGCTGGGAACAGATAATGCTCAACAGGATATACACATCGTGTCAGGTGATATGCCATCGATTCGATTCGAGCAGGATACCTCTGATTCGCAGGTCGAACAAACCTGGGAAATTAGTGCGGATGAATCAGAATTTATGGTCAGAGATCAATCAGCCGGAGAAACGGTTCCGTTTCGAATTGCTCATAAGGCTTCATCTAATAGTTTGGTTATTGACAGTGCAGGAAATATTGGAATAGGCACCATTGAACCGGGATTTCGTCTGCAAGTGGCAGGGGACGCGGATTTTACTGGAGAATTGACGGCAGCATCAGATCGGAGGCTAAAACGGAATATTCACTCCCTGGATGCGGCACTGACACAATTGCGGGAGTTAAACCCGGTATCCTATCAATTTCGAGATGAGGAATTTCCCGAAATGAATTTGAGTAGCCGTGATCAAATGGGATTGATCGCCCAGGAGGTAGAAAAAGTTTTGCCGGATCTCGTAGTGGAAAGAACTGTTGCCAGGGATTCTGACGGAGTAGAGCACCATTTGAAGAGTGTGAATTACATCCAACTGATTCCTTTACTCATTAGAGGATTACAGGAACAACAAAACACTATAGAAATGCAAGCTGCCCAGATACAGGAGATACTAAACGATCGAAACGAGTTGAAAGCAATGATGAATGAAATCCGCACTTACCTGGTGGAAAAAGATCCGACATTTTAGAGGCTCTGGAATATCTGCAAAGATTAAGATTGACAGTCATTATTTACCATCTTACCACAAAAAATTTAATTATGCCCATTGCTAAACTGGATAATGCTTTTCATAGCTCCATGGACAATGTCATTCATTCAATGCACCTATCGGCACTAAGAATGTTGCAATATTCCCTGGCGATTGTTTTTTTCTGGTTTGGTATCCTCAAACCTCTGGGAATGAGTCCGGCTGCGGATCTGGTGGAGAAAACGGTGTTTTGGTTTTCAGCGAATTGGTTTGTTCCTTTCCTGGGATATTGGGAGGTGGCTATCGGATTGCTTATGCTTTCCCGGAAGACGATGAGATATGCTCTGGTTTTATTGTTTCTACAGATCCCCGGCACTTTTTTACCTCTGGTGATTTGCCCCGATATTACCTTTGCCACCAGACCTTTTGGATTGACTTTGGAAGGACAATACATCATCAAAAACCTTATTCTGATTGCTGCCGCAATTACAGTGGCAGGATCATTTGACAGGTCAGTGAAGATCAAACAGGATCCCATTTATTCCTGAGTGCTTTTCAAAGACTTTTTGGTTGTATATCCTGACACTTGAACCCGGATTATTCATTGGGGTTTCGTCATGAGAGTCAAATAGGCAATAAAGACGGGGGCTCCAAGTGCTTTTTGACTCGCAAACATAGTTGACCATTATGGTGAGAATCAAAAAGTGCTTATGTGCCCGTATTTGCAGCATATTTGGCTCGTAATAGAAAGGCCTAATGCATAGTCCGGGTTGAACATATGAAATGCTTGTGCGTGGTTTCT
>JAUILF010000022.1 GCA_030433135.1 Bacteroidia bacterium
TCAACCCCTCCAGATAAACCGGGAATATTCATTAGAATTCCTATTGCGAGCCAAATATGCTGCAAATACGGGCACATAAGCACTTTTTGATTCTCATCATGATGGTGACCATGGCCTACCCACCCGCTTTCGCGGTTCACTCACTTCGAGCACTGTCGTACTCGACTCTGCGAGATCATTCGGTCATGAGTCAAAAAGTCCTTGAAGCATCTTGCCTGGCGGCCAGACAGGCCCGTCTTTATTGCCTATTTGGCTCTCATGACAAAATCCCAATGCCTAACCTGGACGAGCCAGAACCAAAAAAGGTACCATGCAGTAAGTCGAATGGCCCAGATGCATGAAGAGGACATATCCTACAGAAGGTCAATGACAGAGTTGGCTATCGTATATGGAAAATGACGTCAACTCCCAGTGGCCTTGAGGAGGGTACTGAGATACCCATCTCGCGCTGGTAAATGAAAGTCATTCTCACCATGCCTGACTGCGTTATTCCTTCCTTAGATACATCCCGGTATCTTTCCTCGTCACGCCTTGTCAGGCATGGCGATTTATGACTCCAGCATCAATCTGTGCATCTCAGTACCCTCCTGAAGATCGCTTGTAACTTGCAAGATGATGAGAACAAGGTAAAATCATTGTACATATACAACCTGCTTTTCAAGGATAGGTGTAGCCTTATACATTTGGAGAAATGGGATGATAGTTAATACAATTTAGAAAAACATAATTGGGGATAAAGCGCATTTCAACTATCCTTGACTCCAAATGGATCCAGCGGTTATACAAGCGATCCACCCAGGCTGTTTTTGCGTACCACAAACGAATGGAGACTCCGGCAAGGTCAAGAGCCTTTCCGCCACTTTGGGGAGTTGACTAGATTTTTGCTTCTTTTCATCAATGGAAAAGAAGGCCCCCACGGCAGTGGTCCTAACACCAAGAAAACTGAGGACGATTGAGCAGAAATCTAACCGCCAGGGTTTTCAACCCCAAATCTTTTTGAGGCATAAGAACCTGCGAAAGAAGAGACGAACTATTCATTTTCTGCCAAAAAATGACAGAACTTGATCATTAATGTAATAATCCCGGATAAAATAATCCGCTTGCCAACGGATTCATCATACCTGTGATAAGCATTCCTCAAGATTATGGTGAACAAACTGAGTACTGACAATAGCAAAACCTGAATCTCGTTAAATGTGTACAGATTTGAACTGCGGACCATTGATATGAAACTCAGACTTTTACCTTTCTATATCTTAGTAGCCAGCATACTGCCCCGGTTATTGTACGCTCAGACTACCCAATCAGTGCTTTCAGATGGAACCATCTTTAAGTTTGCAGTTGAACAATATGGTGTTTACAAGCTGGATTACACTTTCTTTGAACAGCTGGGTATCAACCCAACCACGATAGAACCGGACTTGATCTCCATCTACGGACAGGGAGGTGGTTTCCTCCCTGAAGCCAACGACGAGGAGCGACCCGATGACCTGTCAGAAGTAGCTATCCAAGTGTCAGGTGGTGGTGATGGAAGCTTTGACCCATCCGACTACATCCTGTTTTATGGAGAAGGAATAGACCAAAGGGAGTTTGTGCAGGATGAGAACCGATTTCACCAGGAAAAGAACCCATACGACACTCGTAATTACTACTTTATAAAATTAAGGACCGATCAGGGAGCCAGGGTAGCTGATATTGAATCTGTTGCAAATGCCGAATATGAGACGAACGCCTATTCAGATTTTCAACGCATTGAAGACGAATACATCAACCTGTTGCATTATGCCAACGATGCCAACCTCCAGGGTTCCGGTCGTAAATGGCTCGGGGATGAGTTTGAACGAGAAAGAAGCAGGGAGTATACTTCCCGGTTCGATTTCAGAGGTCTGATTACATCGGAACCGATCTCGGTTAATCTGGAATTTGCCGGGCGTGGCAGTGAAACCACCACGCTCTTACTACACATTGGTGGCAATGAACTTTCTACGCCCATTTCCAGATCTGACGTAACTAACATTGAAAGGCCATATGCCAAAACCGGAGTTATCAGAGAAGAAACCCTGGTGCAGACCAATGATCCCGAAATCGTGCTAGAATACCCCCGGTTGGCCAGCAACAACAGAGGTTGGCTGGATTTTCTGGAACTCAACTTCAGGCGCGACCTGGTGTATCGGAATCAACAATTACGCATTACAGACATACGGGCCTATGACTACAACAGCTCCACTTATCAATTGAAAGGTGGAAATGAAAATGTCATACTTTGGGATATTTCTGATCCGTTTAACCCACTGAATGTTCAATATCAGCTCAATGGAGACCAAATCCAGTTTGGTGTATCACACCAGGATGAACCCACCATTGTAGCATTTGATCTTAATAATACCTTACAAGCTGAACCGGTAGGTGAAGTACAAAATCAAAACCTGCATGGTATTGACGATGTGGAATATCTCATTGTCTACCATCCGGACTTCATGGCTGCTGCTGAAAAACTGGCTCAACATCGCAGTACTCATTCAAACCTGAGAGTAGCGACTGTCTCCACCGACCAAGTTTTTCATGAGTTCAGTTCAGGGAAAACAGATCCGACCGCCATCAGGGATTTTGCCCGGCGACTATATCTCAACTCAGAGGGCTTTCGCTATTTATTGCTACTGGGAGACGGATCTTTTGATTACCGGCACATCTATTCGGATCTCAATAACGAATCATTTGTACCGGTCTATGAAACAGCCGAATCCTATCATCCGATTACCGCCTATCCTTCCGATGATTATTTTGCCCTGCTTGATGATCATGAGGGAGGAACCATCCGTGGGGCTTTGGACATAGCTGTCGGAAGGTTTCCGGTACGCACCCTGGATGAAGCCAATATTATAGTGCAAAAAATCATTGACTACGAGACAGGAGAAAAAACACTCGGTGACTGGCGGGTTAATTTACTATTTGTGGCTGATGACGAAGATGGCAACAGGCACCTGGACACTGCGGATGGTATTGCTGAAAAAGTTCGCGAAGAGCAGCCCCTATTCAATATCAACAAAGTTTACCTGGATGCTTATGAGCAGGAAAACACACCTGGGGGAGTATTTAATTTTAAGGCCACAGAAGCACTAAACAATCAAATGTTTCAAGGTCAGCTGGTAGTTAACTACCTCGGACATGGTGGTTCAAATGGCTGGGCTCAGGAGAGGGTCCTTCGTCACCAGGATATTGACAAATGGAATAATCTGGAGCGACTACCGCTCCTTATTACCGCTACTTGTTCCTTTGCCGGGTATGACAACCCAGCCAAAATTACGGCAGGTGAGTATACACTGACTAATGCTACCGGAGGATCGGTCGCGTTGTTTACCACCGTAAGAGCGGTCTATGCCAACTCCAATGAAAGATTGACGGAAGCCGTCTTTGACAAGCTTTTTGAGAATGTGGGTGAGGAACACCTGAGTATTGGTGAAATTCTGATCAATGCCAAAAACTCCAACAGCCAGGATACCAGTAGCTCCAATGCACGTAAGTTTACACTCCTCGGTGATCCGGCACTGAAACTGGCTATACCAAAATACTTTACCCACACCACACGAATCAACGGCACAGACATTAGATCCGCCGTAATCGACACTCTTAAAGCCTTGAGCAAGGTCGAGATTGAGGGAGAAGTTCACACCAGGGACGGCCAACTTGCCACTAATTTCAATGGAAACATTTACCCAACCATTTTCGACAAGGCTGTGACATTGAAAACATTGGCACAGGACCAGGGAAGCGCAGAACAAGAATTCATCCTGCAAAAAAGCGTCATTTTCAAAGGCCTTGCCAGTGTTGCAAATGGTAAGTTCAAGTTCTCTTTCGTAGTCCCAAAGGACATTAATTATGCCTTTGGACAGGGTAAAATCAGTTATTACGCCGAAGATGGCACTCCCCTGGATGCCGGTGGTGCCTTTGAAGAAATCATTGTAGGTGGTACGAACCCAGAGGGATTGGTGGATGATACCGGACCAGAAATTGAGATTTTCATGGATAATGAGGATTTTATGTTTGGGGACATGACCGGTAAAAACCCCAGTTTGTTGTTGAAGCTGTCGGATGACAATGGAATCAATGTCATTGGAAACAGTATTGGTCATGACCTCACTGCCGTCCTGGATAATAATTTTCAAAACACCATCCTGCTCAATGAGTTTTATGAGTCGGAGAAGGACAACCATACGAAAGGGCAGGTGAATTATCCACTTGATAACCTTGAACTGGGTAAACATACCTTGAGTGTTAAGGCCTGGGATATTGCCAATAATTCGAGTGAAGCATTTACCGAGTTTGTCGTAGTGGATGATGCTGCGGGAGGACTAAGACATGTACTAAACTACCCCAACCCGTTTTCAGACAACACGTGCTTCCAGTTTGAGCACCAGTTTCAAAACCAAATGATCGATATCAGGGTGGACATTCTAACACCTTCAGGACAAATGGTGACCAGTCTGGAAAAAACCATCAATGCCTCGGGGACACTGTCACGCGATGTCAAATGGGACGGGCGCGACGACTTTGGTGATCCCCTGGCTAATGGAATTTACATCTACCGGGTCACAGTGAGGCCTACAGAAGCACTGGGTACTGAGCTGAAGACCAGCAGTGAGTTACAGAAGCTGGTTATTGTCAGATAAAGGTTTGGAGATGGACGATATCCATTTAGCCCGGATTATTCATTGGGGTTTCGTCATGAGAGTCAAATAGGCAATAAAGACGGGTGCTCCAAGTGCTTTTTGACTCGCAAACATAGTTAACCATTATGGTGAGAATCAAAAAGTGCTTATGTGCCCGTATTTGCAGCATATTTGGCTCGTAATAGAAAGGCCTAATGCATAGTCCGGGTTTAAAGAGGTTGTTAGTGGATGTATACGAAAATGAAATCAATGGCAGAGATTGGGGTGCAAAAGTTGGAAGTAAGGAAAGCATCCTTAGATGAAAATTTTACATTTCATAATACACTGAAACTGTGCAAAACAGATACCTTTGCGCATTGTAAACAGGCACAAACTAAAAAGCCCCGGCCTGCGTTATAGATTCAACTTTTTATATAAGATCACAAAACAGAAATGCAACGGACACCTTTTTTACTGTGTTTTATTTTGACGATGACTTGCTACCTCACCGGATGGAGTCAATGTATAGAAAATCCGCCGGGGAGTGGGAATTGGGAAGGTCTGGATGGCGGCCCTTGTGCTAATGCCATTCCAACGGCAGTACCTTTTCTTCGCATCACCCCGGATGCGCGGGGTGGCGCCATGGGCGATGCCGGTGTTGCTGTCAGTCCGGATGCCAACAGTATGCACTACAATACAGCCAAGCTGGCCTATGTACAAAGCGATTTTGCCATATCAGCTACCTATTCACCGTGGCTAAGGGCACTCGGATTGCAGGATGTTTACCTGGCCTACCTGTCCGGTTACAAGAAGATCGATGATCTGCAGTCATTGGGTTTTAGTTTGAGATATTTTTCCCTTGGTGACATTCAGTTTACCAATGACAACGGTGAACCAGCCGGATTTGGCCGACCCAACGAGTTTGAACTGGCTCTGGGTTATTCACGTAAACTGGGTGAAAACTTTTCTATGGGGCTGAACGGAAAGTTCATCTACTCAAACCTGGCAGCCGGCCAAATGATTGGAGGAATAGAAATCAATCCCGGTATTGCCGGAGCCGTTGATATATCCTTTTACTACGGAGTTCCACTTGATGCCAGTACCTTAACTTTTGGACTATCACTATCAAATCTGGGATCGAAGATCAGTTATACTCAGGAATACAGCGACTTTTTGCCTGCCAATTTTGGGCTGGGAGCGGCCTGGCAATTTGATTTTGATGATTACAACAGTCTGACCGTAACTGCAGATCTCAATAAGTTGATGGTACCGACACCACAGCTTGAATTTATTGATGAAGATCCTCAGAATGGAGTTCCGGACTACCGGGAGCAGTCCCTTTTTAGTGGTATGATCAATTCGTGGTCAGATGCTCCGGGAGGTTTCAGTGAAGAGTTGAAGGAATGGACCTATTCTGTAGGCCTGGAATACTGGTACGACAAGCAGTTTGCTCTGCGTGCAGGATATTTCTATGAATACCCTACCAAGGGAGCCCGTCAATATGTGACCATGGGGCTGGGATTCAAATACAATGTCTTTGGCATCAATATGTCTTATCTAATCAGCACTACCCCTACGCTTGCTAACAGTAACCCATTGGATAAAACGCTGCGATTTTCCTTGTTGTTTGACTTTGGCAATTTGGGTTCAGGAGACACTCCTTAAAATAGACAACTTTTATACCTAATATAAAGAAAACAGGGGCTGTCAGATTAGCTGACGACCCCTGTTTTTTTTTGGTAACGGACCAGTCTTGTAGTTCACACTAATCCGTAATGACGGTAAAATAAAACGACTGTGAGACTATAAACCGGATTCTGTATTCCGTTAAACCGGAATTCCTGTCATTTATCTAGATCTGACCTTACGATCAGATTCCATCTGCCTACCCCTTCCGACTGCCAATGGCAAAGAGACGAGCAGCCTCTCCCACGATGGTGGTCCGGAATGTACATGGCATTTCAACCCACAAGGTTTGTCCCAGTTAAATGTTACCATTCAACTGCGTGCGCTCTTACCGCACGTTTTCACCCTTACCCATACGGGCGGTTTAGTTTCTGCGACACTCTCTGTTCACATCCATTGATGCGCCCCATCCGTTAGATGGTATGGTGCTCTACGTTGTCCGGATTTTCCTCATTCAGACCATGTAAGTCTAAACGCGACGGGACATCTCACAGCCCCTTTACATATATAATTTTTAGAATATGTAAAATAATCAATTATAAATTATAAATTTGTTTAATATGTAATTGGACCTTATTACTTCAATAAACGGCTAAGGAAATCAATCGGTTCAAAAATACGCTATTGTTTTGGGTACTGGCAGCAATCTTATTGCTTGCTGCGGGATATACCCATTATCACTTTTCCAAACGGGATCACCTGCGAGATGCCCAGTCGTATTTTGCCAAATACCTCGAAGAACAGGAAAAGGAAATTGACAAGATACTGGCCGATGGTGAATATCTGACCACATTGACCCAGCTGGTTACCAACGATGAGCTGGAACAGGATGAAGTTAAGCGTACACTTGATCTGGTAGAGAAACCCTACACTATATTCATTCTTGATAATCAGCCTTCCCTGGTGTTTTGGTCTAATGATGAGGCCAGGTCTCCCGATCTGAATCAGTTGGATGATGACTCACCCTATTATCGGGACAAACTTTCGGGCAATATCTACTGGGTCATTCGGTCTCAACAGCTTTTACAAGGTAAGAACCATACTATATTAGGCTTCATTCCCTTCAAACTCACTCAACTTGACAATCCCTATGAGCACGTAAATAAGAATATCTCTACCGAGATACAACTGGTTAGAGAAGGTGGTATCCCGATCCTGTCAAAAGGTTCCGGACCTTCGATCCATCTTCAATCAGACATTGAGGACCGGCTCTCACGCAGAGAAATTCTCATCCTCACAGGCCTGTATTTACTGGCCATTCTGGCTTTGGGAATTCTTATTCAAAAGATTGCCTATCTCATTCGAGAGGAAATGGGAGCCAATACGGCAATCGGCTTTTTCATTTTTACAACGGTCGGAATCAGGTTGGTTTCATTACTTTTTGATTTCTCGGGTCATTTCGAGGCTGTCTCGATCTTTGACCCGAGCATTATGGCACCGGCATTCCCCGGGTCTCTGAGCGACCTACTCATTAATGTTTGTCTCTTTCTCTGGGTATCCATATTCATTGTCAATACACTGGAAATAAAGGTCCCTGAACAAAAACCCCCTGTCAGATACAGTGCCTATGCCTTTACCGGATATCTTACCATACTGGGTGGATTGGTGTTTCTGACCCGATTCTGTCAAAAGTTAATTCAGAAGACGGAGATCAATTTTAATTTTGAGAGTGTATTTAATCTCGATCAGCTGAGTATACTGGCCCTTATCAGTATTATCTTGCTGATGTTTACACTTTTTGTATGGTCTTCCAAGATTGTATCCATTATACAGAGATTTGACCTGCCGATAAAGCATCGGATTATAAGTGGTGCCTCTGCTCTGCTCTTATCGCTGCCTCTGTTGCATTTGGCAGGATCTACCGTACCACTGATCCAATTTGCCCTTGTTGCCGGTATCTATATACTGCTCTTAGACATCTTTCTTGAAGTCAAAACACCCAACTTCACATGGGTTGTACTATGGTTGGTAGTACTATCAGGATTTTCTTCCATCCTCCTGTTTAAGTTTAATAAGGACAAGGATGTTGCCCTGCGAAAGGAAGTCGCTCATCGCCTGACCCATGGCGTTGACTCAGTAGCGTTGTCAGAAATTTCCAACCTTCTTCATGAGTTACAAGTATCGACCGATTCATTGATCACCAATAGTTATGCAAGAACCTATCTACGTGAGCATCTAAACAACTCTTCTTATTTGTCCTCCTACTACAGCCTCTCTTTTCCTGAAAGTATCGGGTTGTCAGATATTATTCAGCACGAGGACTTTGCATTCTACCGTAAATCGGGTCAACTGGATCAATATCTGCTTGATGTAAGAACCGATGATGGCAAAGCTATGATCGCGAGTTTCACCAAACGGAAAACAAACCCTCATTCACCACTTCAGAGCTTCGTACCAACCAGAAATTTCAAGGATATCGCCTTACTTTCTGAGTATGATTACGCGATTTATGAGCACGAAAGATGTATTGAGAGAAGTCATGCCGGATATAAGATGGTACTGGAAGAAACGATTCCTCCCATAGGCCAGTCAACTTTATTCTACCCTTCGGGAAGATCCGAATTGATGGTTAATAATGGTGATTATGTCATCATTGTAGGTCGACGTCTGACCGGCCTAATCAAACCGGTTTCATTGTTCTCCTACCTGTTTGTAATCATAGTGATCATAATCCTGTTTCTGTTGATACTGAATTCCGTATTCCCGTATCTGCCTACCGAGTTCAATTTTACTTTGTCCAATCAGATATCACTGCGAAACAAAATCCAGGTTTCGGTATTGGCACTGATCATCCTGTCCTTTGTTATCATTGGTATAGTCACGGTCTTCTATTTTCAGAATGCTGCCGAAAACGGCTACACAGAACGGTTGGAAAAAACAGCCTCGTCATTGCAGTACGAACTACAAGAGCAGATCAAGAGGCAACAAACGAAGACCCTGGATTCGACCTTCCGTGCCAGTGTCGACCGTCTTTCGATCGAGTATAATTCACACATTCAGTTATTTGATCAGCAAGGGCTCATGGTCACCTCCTCCGATCCCCTGGCACTTGAATTGGGTATCCTTCGTGACCGGATGAGTTTGCCTTCTTTGATCAGGCTAAAAAAACAGAATGAATCGATATTCATTGACCACGCACATTCGCCGGAAATAGGCAAGGATCTGGGTTCAGCCTACTTTTCACTAAAAGAGGGCCAGGGCAATCATACGCTCGGCTATGTAGGGCTTCCGATTCCACCGGGGGACACCAATACTTCAAACCAGGTCAAGGATTTTATGGGCACCTTGCTCAACGTTTATGTCTTCCTGTTATTGATTGCAGGTGCCTTCGCTTTGGCCGTTGCCAACAGCATCACGAGACCACTGACCGTACTGGGACAAAAGTTAAAGGATTTCAAACTGGGAAAATCCAATGAACCACTCGAGTGGAAAACCAAAGATGAGGTGGGTATACTAATCCAGGAGTACAATCAAATGATCGTCAAACTGGACGAAAGTGCCGACCTATTGGCACTTACAGAACGGGAGGTAGCATGGAGAGAAATGGCTAAGCAGGTCGCACACGAGATTAAGAATCCGCTCACTCCAATGCGTCTAAGTATCCAGCACCTGCAACATGCCATGCAAAATGCTGATCCCATCGAATCCCGGCAACTGGTGCAAAGGGTAGGAATCACCTTAATAGAGCAAATAGATAATCTGTCGAGAATCGCTGCTGAGTTTTCAACTTTTGCCAAGATGCCAAAACCTCAAAATGAAAAAATCATTCTCAATGATCTGGTGGCATCCGTGCACGACCTTTTCAAGAAACGGGATGATATGGATTTCAACCTGTATGTACCTATCGATGAGATTTATGTAAGTGCGGACAAGAGCCATCTGCTGCGGGTGTTGAACAATCTGATTAAGAATGCCATCCAGGCCATTCCAGCCAGCCGCAGAGGTGTGCTTGACATCAAATTGGATACAGATGATGAAAAAGCCATTATCCAGGTCGTGGATAATGGAAAAGGCATCAGCCCGGAGATGCGTGAAAAAGTGTTTTACCCCAATTTCACAACCAAAACATCGGGCACCGGTCTGGGTCTCGCAATATCTAAGAACATCATCGAATCTTTTGGTGGTAGAATCTACTTCGAAACTGAAGAGAATACGGGGACCACTTTCTACTTCGAGCTTCCCTTGTTAAAGAATACTGAAACGGAATACACTTTCCGGCATCTTTCCAGGTAGAAAATCATCTTTATCTTTCAACCCTTGACCGTTACATTCCGACGAACTGCTCGCTATGGGCTGAAGCCCATTATCATGTTGTTGCCTTCGAAAAATAGACAATGTTCGGAGATGACATTGGGCTAAAGCCCTTCAACCGGCTAAATTTAACCCTGCCGCTGAAGCGGCAGGCTATTGATTCTGCCGGATGTAAACAATCATCATCTTTATCTTTCAACCCTTGATCGTTGCGTTCCGACGAGCTGCTCGCTATGGGCTGAAGCCCATTATCATGTTGTTGCCTTCGAAAAATGGACAATGTTCGAAGATGACATTGGGCTAAAGCCCTTCAACCGTCTCAATTTAACCCTGCCGCTGAAGCGGCAGGCTATTGATTCTGCCGGATGTAAACATCATCATCTTTATCTTTCAACCCTTGACCGTTACATTCCGACGAACTGCTCGTTTTATGGGCTGAAGCCCATTATCATGTTGTTGCCTTCGAAAAATGGACAATGTTCGAAGATGACATTGGGCTAAAGCCCTTCAACCGTCTCAATTTAACCCTGCCGCTGAAGCGGCAGGCTATTGATTCTGCCGGATGTAAACATCTTTATTTTTCAACCCTTGATCGTTACGTTCCGACGAGCTGCTCGTTCTATGCGCTGAAGCCCATTGCTAGTTTCGTTTGCCATCATGGAAAGGTAGGTCGAGGTCATGAGCCATTCAAATCATTGCCACCTTGATGATAGGACCGCTGTGCCAAAAGTTTGCTCACATGGACAAGGGCCAGGCTTATCAGCCCCTGAGAGCCTTGGCCATAGTGGCACCAATGTCAGCTGGAGAACTCACCACGTGAATACCACACTCCTCCATGATTTTCATCTTGGCGGCAGCAGTGTCCTCACTACCACCAATGATGGCACCGGCGTGGCCCATTTTTCTTCCTTTGGGTGCAGTTTGTCCGGCGATGAATCCAACCACTGGTTTGGTACCGTATTCCTTGATCCAACGGGCTGCATCAGCTTCCATGCTTCCACCGATCTCACCAATCATGACTATTCCTTCAGTCTCAGGGTCTTCCATCAGCAACTTCACAGCTTGCTGCGTTGTAGTGCCAACTATCGGATCACCACCAATCCCAATACAGGTAGATTGTCCCAGTCCCGCGCGAGAGACCTGGTCAACAGCTTCATAAGTTAGTGTACCGGAGCGGGATACAATTCCAATAGACCCCTTATGATGAATAAACCCGGGCATGATACCAACTTTGGCTTCATCCGGAGTAATCACACCTGGACAGTTTGGACCAACCAGAACGCAATCATATCCTTCGAGATAGGCCTTGGTTTTAACCATGTCCTGCACTGGAATACCCTCTGTGATGCAGACGATCACTTTGATTCCTGCATCAGCTGCCTCCATAATGGCATCAGCTGCAAAAGGGGGAGGGACAAAAATCACTGAAGTGTCGGCACCTACCTGATCAACCGCGTCTTTAACTGTATTAAAAACAGGCTTACCCAAATGCTCCTGACCTCCCTTACCGGGAGTAACACCTCCAACGACGTTTGAACCATATTCAATCATCTGGGTAGCATGAAAAGTTCCTTCCTTTCCAGTGAATCCCTGTACAATGATCTTTGAATCCTTGCTTACTAGTACCGACATGTTATTATTTGCTATTACTCTATGATAAAAACTTGCTCACCAGGTTTTTTCATAAAGAATTTTTCCCTGGCATACTTTTCCTGGTTTTTGGTCAGATCCTCCCTGAGTTCCTCCGTCCTGGTAATCTCCTCACCCAAGAATGACTTCTCGTCCTCGAGCTGATTCACAGTTTGCTGTAGTTTCCACTGCGTAATCATGGAGTTTTTATCAAAAAACATCAGCCACACAAGAAAAATCGAAAGTGCTAAGACATATTTGTTGAGAAGAAGATGACCAATTTTTCTCATGTAAGAGAAATAGTTTCCAGTGAATTTCATCCTCATAACATTGATACTATGGACTTTAAATATAACAAATATATTTAGTATGAGTCCAGTATCGATTTGCCGGGATATACTGCGCACTCTCCCAACTCAGCTTCGATCCTCAACAATTGATTGTATTTCGCTATTCTGTCTGAACGACTTGCTGATCCTGTCTTTATCTGACCTGTATTCAGTGCCACCGCCAGGTCAGCAATCGTGGTATCTTCGGTTTCACCTGACCTGTGACTAATTACACTAGTCATTTTGTTTTTTCTGGCCAGCTGAACAGCATCTATTGTTTCGCTTAAAGTACCGATTTGATTGACCTTGATCAAAATGGAGTTTGCTGCCCCCAGGTCAATGCCCTTCTGCAGTCTCTTAGTGTTAGTTACAAAGAGATCATCTCCTACCAACTGAACTTTGCCACCAATGGTATCCGTCAATGACTTCCATCCGTCCCAGTCATCCTCATCAAGTCCATCCTCAATGGACAAGATGGGATATTTCTCTGTCCAATCTTTCCAAAAGCTTACCATATCGGCACTGCTTAACTTATCTCCGGTCGATTGATGAAAATGATAGATTCCTTTTTCTCCATCATAAAACTCCGAGGCTGCAGCATCCATGGCAATAAAGACATCTTCACCGGGCTTAAAGCCAGCACTTTCAATGGCTCTTAGTACGGTCTCAATGGCTTCTGTGTTAGAGGAGAGATTAGGAGCAAATCCACCTTCATCTCCTACGTTGGTAGAATGGCCCATCTTACTCAGCACCTTCTTTAACTCGTGGAAGATCTGAACACCCATGCGGAGTCCTTCAGAAAACCTGTCGGCACCTACCGGCATGATCATGAATTCCTGAAAGTCTATACTGTTGTCAGCGTGTGAACCACCGTTAAGGATGTTCATCATAGGCACCGGCAACACATGTGCATTGACACCTCCCAGGTATTTATAAAGTGGCAGATCGGCCTCCATCGCACCGGCCTTGGCAGCGGCAAGGCTTACCCCGAGGATGGCATTGGCACCTAGTTTAGATTTGTTATCTGTCCCATCCAGTTCGATCATTAATTGATCAATATATACCTGATCGCGGACATCGACTCCCAACAGTGCCTCTGATATCATATCTTCAGCATTTCGACATGCTGTCAGAACACCCTTTCCAAGAAACCTGTCTTTATCACCATCTCTGAGCTCAACAGCCTCATATTTTCCGGTAGAAGCACCGGAAGGCACTGCAGCTCTTCCCAGAGCTCCTATTTCTGTGAGTACTTCAATTTCTACCGTTGGATTCCCCCTGGAATCCAGGATCTCTCGGGATCGTATGTCTACTATGCTGCTCATTGGGATACTGCTTCTTTATTTGACCTGATCAGGTTAACGAATTCATCAAAGAGGTAACGGGAATCATGCGGACCAGGATTTGATTCAGGGTGGTATTGTACAGAGAAAGCTGGACTTGCTTTCATTCGCAAGCCTTCCACACTCTCATCATTCAGGTTAACATGGGTAACCTCAATGCCTTCAAACTTCTCTTCCAGTTTATCTCCATCCACTCCAAATCCATGATTCTGACTGGTGATCTCACACTTACCGGTAAGTTTATTGATCACTGGATGATTAATCCCCCGGTGACCGTGATGCATCTTAAAGGTAGATATGCCATTTGCCAACGCCAGGATCTGATGTCCCAGGCAAATACCAAAAACGGGCTTATTGTCTTTGATGATCTCCCTCACATTCTGCACGGCATAATCCATGGCAGCCGGATCACCCGGTCCATTAGAGATGAAATATCCATCAGCTTCCCACGCCTTAACTTCTTTATAAGGTGCCTTGGCAGGATAAACCCGAAGGTAACAACCTCTGTCGGCCAGGCATTTGAGAATGTTATTCTTCACTCCGAGATCATATACCGCTACCTTCAGTGGAGCATTGGCATCTCCCACAAAGTATGGTTCATCTGTAGAAACTTTAGATGCCAACTCAAGTCCTTCCATGGAAGGAACCCTGGACAGCATTTCTTTCAGTTTTTCTATATCCAAAATTTCGGATGAAATTATCGCATTCATGGCACCTTTATCCCGGATGTGTCTCACTATTTCCCTGGTATCCACATCATAAATGGCTACAAGCTCTTCACCCTCAAAATAATCCTGAATGGCCTGATCTGCCAACGGTCTGGAATAATCGTTTGTGAAGTTTTTGCAAACAAATCCAGAAATCTTGATGTGATCAGATTCTGTATCGGCTTGTCTCGTACCATAGTTGCCAATGTGGGCATTAGTAGCAACAAGAATTTGTCCAAAATAAGATGGGTCAGTAAAAATTTCCTGATAGCCGGTCATCCCGGTATTGAAGCAAATTTCCCCGGTAGTTGTACCGATCTTTCCTGCCGCCTTTCCATGGAAAACAGTGCCATCTTCAAGTAATAAAATTGCCTGGTTTTCCTTACTGGATTGCATCATAACGTTTTAAACTCCTGCAAATATAGAACTAATCTTAAATTAGAAAAGGAGCTGCTCGTATTTGCTCCAAGCAGGTCCTGCACATAAAAAAAGGGACCCTAAATTGCGATCCCTTTTTTTAATACTTTATCTTTTACTATTCTTCTTCCGATGTAGCTACTGCCGTTGCTGCAGCAGTTTGACCCTGTCCTTTTCCTCTCCTCCTTCTTCGTCTTCTGCCACGACCTGATGATTTTTCATTACTGTATGTGGTATTGAAATCCACCAGCTCGATCATGGCCATTTCGGCTCCGTCACTCACTCGAAATCCGGTCTTGATAACACGGGTATAACCTCCGGGACGCTGACCTACAGCGGCAGCAACAGGACCAAAGAGTTCCTTGATCACTTCCTTGTTTTGCAGATACGAAAAAACAGTCCTTCGGGAATGAGTCGTATTAACTTTAGCCTTGGTCACCAGTGGCTCAACGTAAACACGCAAAGCTTTGGCCTTGGCCAGTGTTGTAAATATTCTCTTATTAGTAATCAGTGCATTGGCAAGGTTGGCCATCAGTGCTCTTCTGTGTCCTTTCTTGCGTTTGAGGTGATTAAACTTCTTACCGTGTCTCATAACTTAGTAATTTGTGAACTTCGCAACACGCAGGGAGATAGCTCGACCTGGTTATTGCCAGTTAGTTATTTATTTAATTTAGTCTTCTTCCAGCTTATATGGAGCCAAGTCCATGCCAAAGGTAAGCCCCTTATTCGCCAACAGCTCCTCAATCTCTACCAAGGATTTCTTACCAAAGTTTCTAAACTTCAATAACTCGTGCATTTCGTACTGTACAAGTTCGCCCAGTGAATTGATCTTGGCAGCTTTCAGACAGTTGTAGGCACGTACGGAGAGATCCAGATCTTCCAGAGACGTCTTGAGCAATTTGCGCATATGCAAAATGTGCTCATCCACCACGGTATCTTCACTCCGGGCAGCATCATCAAAGGTGATGTTCTCATCGGTGATCAAAATCAGATGCTGGATCAGGATTCTGGAAGCTTCTTTAATAGCTTCTTCCGGATGGATGGTTCCATCGGTCTTCACCGAAATAGTGAGTTTCTCATAATCCGTTTGCTGACCAACACGAGTATTCTCGATATGGTATGACACATTCTTGATCGGCGTGTAAATGGCATCAACAGGAATCACTCCAATGGGTGCGTCTTTGGGCAGATTATCATCCGCCGGAACATAACCACGTCCCTTGGTCACGGTAAATTCGAGTTCGAGATTTACCGACGAATCCATAAAGCAAATGTGCAGATCCGGATTCATGATTTTGAAGATATTGGTATGCTCCTCAATATCTCCGGCCTTAAACTCCTCCTTGCCACGCAGGGTGATGTAAATCTTCTCTTCGGTCAACTCCCCATCGGTGATGGCAGGCTTTAGCCTGATCTGCTTAATATTCAGAATAATATCAACCACATCCTCCATCACACCCTTTATGGTGGAAAACTCGTGGTCGATCCCAGCAATACGTACAGCAGAGATGGCATACCCTTCCAAGGAGGAGAGTAAAATTCTCCTCAAAGAGTTTCCAACGGTCTGTCCGAAACCAGGTTCTAAAGGCTTGAATTCGAATGTTCCTTCAAAGTCATCAGCCTTCTGAAGAAGAATCTTATTAGGTTTCTGAAAATTAAGTATACTCATGTTTGTTCAAACTTAAATTAGAGAAGATAAAGGATAGAATAAACCGGCTTTCTCCTGCAATAAATTACTTGGAATAAAGCTCAACAATCAACTGCTCGTTGATATTCTCAGGAATTTGTTCGCGGGTTGGGTATTCCAGGAACCTTCCTTCCAGCTTGTCTGCGCTAAACTCCAACCATGGGAATTTACGTACGTCAGATTTTGTCGCTACGGAATCCCTGATTGCCTCCATACCTTGCGATTTGTTCCTCACAGATACAACATCACCTGCCCTCAACAAGCAGGATGGCACGTTGGTAACAACACCATTTACCATAATATGTTTATGAGTCACAAACTGACGGGCAGCTCGTCTGGTAGGAGCGAGTCCAAGTCTGAATACCGTGTTGTCCAAACGTGACTCCAGCAACTGGAAAAGTACTTCACCAGTTACTCCACCTTTACGGCTGGCCTTTACAAACAGGTTGCGAAACTGACGCTCGAGCACACCATAGGTGTACTTTGCTTTCTGCTTTTCCATTAGCTGCATTGCATAGTCAGAGCGTTGTCGCCGGCGTCTTTTGTTGCCGTGCTCACCCGGACCATACTTTCGACGTTCAAAACTTTTGTCAAATCCGTAGATGCTTTGACCGAAAGCTCTGGACTTCTTTGTTTTTGGACCCGTATATCTTGCCATGTTATTCTGTTCTTTTTAAATGGTACGATGAGATGATTAAACCCTTCTCCTCTTCGGGGGTCGACAACCATTATGGGGAATCGGAGTAACGTCCTGAATCCTTCTAATCTTTATCCCCACATTATCAATAGCCCGTATAGCGGCTTCACGACCGGAGCCGGGACCTTTCACAAATACTTCTGCTGTGCGCATTCCTGCATCAAAGGCTTCCTGCGCAGCATCGCTTGCCGCCATCTGGGCAGCATAAGGTGTGTTCTTCTTAGAACCTCTGAAATTGGACTTACCAGCGGAGCCCCATGAAATCACCTGACCCTGCTTATTTGTCAACGAAATAATGATGTTGTTGAAACTGGCCTTGATATATACAATGCCTTCTGCTTCAACTTTGACTTTTCTTTTTTTCTTGGACTTAGCCATCTCTTTACTTTACTATCCAGTTAAAGAACAATTAAATCGACTACTTGGTAGCTTTCTTCTTATTTGCTACGGTCTTCCTTCTACCCTTCCGGGTACGTGCATTGGTTTTGGTTCGTTGTCCCCGAACAGGCAAACCTCTACGATGTCTCAATCCACGGTAGCTTGCAATATCCATCAATCGCTTGATGTTCATTTGCACCTCAGATCTCAGCTCACCCTCCACTTTGTATTCATCCTGAACGATACCTGAAATCGATCTGACATTCTCGTCAGTCCAGTCTTCCACCTTGGTATGCACATCAATACCGGCCTTCTCCAATATCTCTTCGGCTCTGGAGGTACCGATACCGTAAATATATGTCAGACCAATGACGCCCCTTTTAGACCTGGGCAAGTCTACACCTGCTATTCTAGCCATGTTCTATTAACCTTGACGTTGTTTAAACTTTGGATTCTTCTTATTGATGATGTACAGCTTACCTTTCCTGCGTACAATCTTACAATCACTTGATCTCTTTTTGATCGATGCTCGAACTTTCATAATCAGTTATTTATATCGATATATAATCCGACCGCGCGACAAATCATAGGGTGACATTTCCACCAACACCTTGTCTCCCGGAAGGATCCGGATGTAATGCATCCTCATCTTTCCTGAAATAGTTGCTACAATCTGATGATCATTCTCCAATCTTACCCGGAACATTGCGTTGGACAATGCCTCTTCAATAATTCCATCCTGTTTTATCAACTCCTGTTTTGCCATATTCTCAAAAATCGGAGTGCAAATATCTAATTTTTTAGCGAAATTTCCTTAAGATTCGCGTTATTTTTGATGGCTTCCTCGATACCACTGTGATCTGACAGGATATCTGCCTTTAATTTGCCCACTGCTACCGAGTGCTCATAATGGGCAGAAGCCTTGCGATCCTTGGTCCTTATAGTCCATCCATCTTTGGCCTGAGCCACGTGTTTTCTCCCCAGGTTCACCATAGGTTCAATCGCTATGACCAATCCTTCCTTCAACTTGATCCCCCGACCCCTCTTGCCATAGTTAGGTACTTCCGGAGCTTCATGAAGTTTTTCACCAATTCCGTGTCCTACCAGTTCTCTTACTACACTGTATGGATAATCACGCTCACAGAAGCTCTGCACTGCATAACCGATATCCCCCAGACGCTGACCCTCGATAGCCTGATCAATGGCACGATATAAAGAAGTCTTTGTTACCTCCAATAATTGCATTACCTCTTTTTCCACATCACCAATGGCAAAGGTATAGGCTGCATCACCATAGTAGCCATCGAACAAAGAACCACAATCGACCGAAACGATATCGCCATCCTCAAAAACATCCTGAGAGGGGATACCGTGCACCACCGCTTCATTGACGGAAACACATAATGTAGAGGGAAATCCATTGTATCCCTTAAATCCTGGTATCGCACCATGATCCCGTATAACCTCCTCTGCCGCACTGTCTATCTCGATACCACTGACACCCGGTTTCAACAGCTCAGCAACTCTGGTAAGCGCATCACTTACGATCAGGCAACTCCTGCGCACCTTCTCTATTGCTTCTGCTGATTTGTACTGAATCATGCTAATACCGTGCATAAAAAAGTCCTGGATGCAATTGCCTCAGGACTTTCACCATATATCTATTACTCATGCCGACCTTCTACAAATCAGACCCAATGGTCTGCATGGAAGATCTGCCTTTCAATTTTCCGGACTTGACTAAACCATCATACTTTCTCATCAGCAGATGACTCTCTATCTGTTGGAGTGTATCCAGAACTACACCCACCAATATAAGCAGCGATGTTCCTCCAAAGAATAGTGCAAACGCCTGATTGACGTTAAATGCCAAGTATACAATGGCTGGAAGTATAGCTATCAATCCAAGGAAAATTGATCCCGGCAATGTCACCCTGGTTGTTACTGAATCTATGAAGTCGGCAGTGGGTTTACCGGGCTTTACTCCCGGAATAAAAGCATTTTGTCTCTTCAGGTAATCTGCATATTGCTGAGGATTAACCAGGAGAGCGGTATACACAAACGTAAATGCCACCACCAGCACGAAGTAGATAATGTTATAAGGTACAGCAAACGGGTCCGAAAGGTTTCTCACCAGTGTGTTGGCAGCCAGATCAGTACCTGATTGTCCGCCTATAAATCCTGCAACAGTTGCCGGTAAAAACATGATAGCCTGCGCAAATATGATAGGCATAACACCTGCCGCAGCTACCTTTACCGGAATATAATCTCTCGTACCTGATACTGGCATACTCACATTGCCTCTTCCGATCATTCGTTTTGCGAATTGCAACGGAATCTTCCGTATCCCCTGTATGACCAGCACTGTGGCTGCCGTAACGAAGAACAGAGCCGCAAGTTCCATGACAAAAATGATGAGTCCTCCACTTCCCAATTGAGATTGGAATTCATAGATAAGAGAACTAGGAAGTGTGGCAATAATACCGATCATAATCAATATTGAAATACCATTACCTATACCTCTGTCTGTAATACGCTCACCCAACCACATCGCAAAAATGGTACCTGTGGAAAGTATGATGATGTTAGCTCCCCAGAAAACACTTGGAGGTACCGTGGCATCCACCGCACCCTGGCTTCTGATAAAAGTAAGATATGCCCCACCTTGCACCAGGGTAATGGCCAAAGTCAACATTCGGGTAATCTGAGTGATCTTTTTTCTTCCGGATTCACCCTCCTTTTGCTGTAGTCGCTGAAAATACGGTACGGCAAACCCCAGCAGCTGAATAATGATCGATGCTGTGATATAGGGCATGATACCCAGGGCAAATACTGCAGCACGATTGAAGGAACCACCAGAAAACATGTTGATCAGACCCAATAGGTCTGTTGCTCCCTGATTAGGGTCAGTGGCCAACATGGCCGGATCAACACCTGGTAATACTACAAAAGATCCAAATCGATAGACAGCAATCATTCCAATCGTAAACAGAATGCGCTGACGCAATTCTTTGATCTTCCAAATATTCTGGACGGTGTTAATAAACTTCTTCATTCGTTCAGTTAGATTAGCTCGGCAGTACCTCCGTTAGATTCAATCTTTTCCTTTGCGCTGGCAGAAAATGCGTGCGCCTTAACGTTGAGTTTCTTACTTACATCTCCTCGTCCCAGGACCTTAATCCGATCATTCTTGCGAATGTATCTTTTTTCGGTCAGTAATGCCAGATCTATATCTGTAACGTCATGTTTTTCAGAAAAGGCCTGCAATTCATCGAGATTGAGTGCTACGTATTCCACTCGTGTGGGATTCTTAAATCCAATCTTGGGAAGACGCATCTGCAAAGGCATTTGCCCTCCTTCGAAGCCTCTCTTTATTTTGTAACCAGATCGGGATTTCGCCCCTTTATGGCCTCGTGTAGAAGTACCACCTCTGCCACTTCCCTGCCCTCTGGCAATTCTCTTTCTACTTTTAACTGAACCCTTTGCGGGTTTTAGACTATGTAGTTCCATCTTCTACTGTTATTACACGGCTTACAGGGTTTCCACCCTCACCAGATGATTAACTTTTCTGATCATTCCCTCTATCTGAGGGGTCAACTCATGCTCAATGCTCTGCGAAATCTTCCTCAGGCCCAGCGCCTGCATAGTAGCCTTCTGCTTCTTGGACTGATCAATTACGCTTTTTACCTGTACAATCTTAACTCTTGCCATGGTTCCCGTTTCAAATTATCCTTCAAAAAGTTTTTCCAGCGATATTCCTCGCTCCTTAGCAATCTTGTGCGGGCTCCTTAGTTTCGACAATGCATCAATAGTAGCTTTGACCACATTGTGAGGATTTGAAGATCCCTGCGACTTGGCCAAAACATTGTGCACTCCGGCGCTTTCCAAAACAGCACGCATGGCACCACCGGCAATTACTCCCGTACCATCAGAGGCGGGTTTGATCAGGACCTTACCAGCTCCGTATTTTCCCTTTTGTTCGTGCGGGATCGTACCATTGTGGATGGGTACCTTAATCAGGTTTTTCTTAGCATCATCAACAGCCTTAGCAATACATTCAGACACGTCTCTGGCCTTTCCCAAACCATGCCCCACGGTTCCATGACCATCACCAACGACCATAATCGCAGCAAAACTAAACGTTCTACCCCCTTTGGTCACCTTGGCAACCCGGTTAAGTGACACCAGTTTCTCCTGTAATTCTGTATCAGCAGGTTTTACCCTTTGTACTTTCTCTTTTGCCATGATTTCTTTTTTTAAAATACGAGTCCGCCTTCACGCACTCCCTCAGCCAGGCTCTTCACCCTGCCATGATACAAATATCCTCCCCGATCGAATACAATCGTTTCTACCTGAACATCTTTCCCTCTCTTAGCCAGCAGTTTACCAACTTCCTTGGCCTGATCGGATTTATTGTTATCTGCATCTGACAATTCCAGAGAGCTTGCCTGGACCAATGTATGTCCATGAACATCGTCAATCAATTGACAGTAGATACCTTTATTGGACCTGTACACGGATAACCTCGGTCGTACAGCAGTACCTCTGACCTTGTTGCGTACACGGTATCTAATCCTTCTTCTTCTAGCTTGTTTAACGCTCGGCATGATTAAAAATCTTTATTACTTGGCAGCAGTCTTGCCAGCTTTTCTTCGAATTTCTTCTCCTACAAATCGGATTCCCTTGCCTTTATATGGCTCTGGTTTTCTGAAAGAACGGATCTTGGCAGCTACCTGACCCAGTAGTTGTTTGTCCACTCCTTCCAGTTTCACAACAGGGTTTTTTCCCTTTTCACTTACCGTCTCAACCTTTATTTCATCAGGTATATAAAACATGATCGGGTGAGAGTAACCCAAGACCAACTCTAGCAGATTACCACTATTGGAGGCTCTGTAACCCACACCAACCAACTCAAGCTCCTTTGAAAAACCACTAGAGACTCCATCAATCATGTTTCGGATCAGCGAGTTGTAAAGTCCGTGCATGGATTTATGGCGTTTTTGTTCGGTAGGACGACTGATGGTCAAAACACCTTCATCCTGACTGATCGAAAGATCGGGGTCAATCTGTTGAGCAACTTCTCCCTTGGGGCCCTTGACATTCACCAAGTTTCCCTTACTTATAGATACTTCTACACCCTGCGGTATGGTTATATCTCTGTTTCCTATCCTGGACATGACGATGAAATTCGTTCAGTTAATTAATAGACATAGCAGAGTACTTCTCCGCCCACATTGTTATTTCTCGCTTCCTTATCAGTCATCACCCCTTTCGAGGTTGAAATAATAGCTACTCCCAGGCCATTGATAATTCTGGGCAGTTCATCAGCTTTCTTAAACTGTCTCAGACCCGGACGGCTAATCCTTCCCATTTTTCTAATGACGGGATCTTTGCTATCCTTTTGGTATTTAAGAGCAATTTTAATGATGCCCTGGGGTTTTACATCCTCAAATTTGTACTTCAGAATGTAGCCTTGATCATAGAGGATTTCAGTGATCCTCTTCTTTACATTCGAGCTTGGGATCTCAACGATTGTGTGACCCGCCATCATAGCATTTCTCAATCGGGTCAAATAGTCTGAAATTGGATCTGTTGTTGCCATTGAATCTACCTTTTATAATTAGCTTACCAGCTCGATTTTGTGACTCCCGGGATCTTACCTTCCAAAGCCATTTTTCTAAATGCTACCCTGCACAGTCCGAATTGACGAATGTACCCCTTAGGTCTGCCGGTCAATCGACATCTGTTGTGCAAACGTACCGCAGAAGAGTTACGGGGTAGCTTATCCAGTTCTTCCCACTTTCCTTCTTCTTTCAGCTTCTTCCGAAGTGCAGCGTACTTTGCTACCATCTTCTGCCTCTTCTTCTCCCTAGCTATAATCGATTTCTTAGCCATAATCTACTTCTTTCTTAATTGTTCTGATTCTTAAACGGCATTCCCATTTCTTTCAGCAGAAACAGTGCTTCGGCATCGGTTTTGGCAGTAGTCACAAAAGTGACGTCCAAACCACTGATCTTGCTTACTTTGTCCAGATCGATTTCAGGAAAAATGATTTGCTCTGTAATTCCGAGTGAATAATTTCCACGGCCATCAAAGCTCTTGTCATTGATTCCTCTAAAATCCCTTACACGTGGCAGAGCTACGGTTATCAGACGATCCATGAATTCAAACATTCTGTCACGGCGCAATGTCACCTTGGTACCGATGGTCATTCCCTCTCTAAGCTTAAAGTTAGAGACAGATTTTTTAGCCTTCGTTGGTACCGCCTTTTGACCTGCGATCTGAGACATCTCTTCGAGCGCATTGTCAATCAGCTTTTTATCCTGAGTAGCCAACCCCACACCCTGATTCAGACAGATCTTGGTAATACGTGGAACCTCCATAGGAGATTTGTAATTGAATTTTTCCTTCAATTTAGGAACAACTTGTTCCTGGTAATATGTTTTTAATCTCGGCTGGTATCCCATCACTTAATAGTTTCTCCTGAATTCTTAGCATACCTCTCAATCTTTCCGTCCTCGACCCTGCGACCCACCCGTGTGGGTTCTCCACTTTTAGGATCAATGAGCATCAGGTTGGAAATATGAATCGGATTATTAATTTCTCTAATACCACCGGCCCTTTCATTGGTCGGTTTATTGTGTTTTTTGGCGACATTTACATTCTCCACAACAGCTCTGTTTCTACTCCTCAATACTTCCAGCACCTCACCTTCCGTACCTTTATAGTCACCGGCGATCACCATTACGCGATCACCTTTCTTAATTTTTAGCTTAACTGTACTCTTCTTTGCCATGATCGATGCTTTACAATACTTCAGGTGCGAGTGAAATAATTCTCATGTAATCTCTTTCCCGGAGTTCGCGGGCAACCGGTCCAAAGATCCGGGTACCTCTCGGTTCATCTGCTGGATTGAGTAAGACCACTGCATTATCATCAAAACGGATGTATGAACCATCCTTCCTTCTGATCTCCTTCTTTGTCCTAACGACAACAGCAGTGGACACCGTTCCTTTTTTGATACCTCCGGTTGTAGCTTCCTTTACCGAAACAACAATCTTGTCACCGATAGAGGCATATCTACGCTTGGATCCTCCCAGCACACGGATGCACAAAACTTCTCTTGCACCACTATTGTCAGCTACTTTCAGACGAGACTCCTGCTGTATCATGTTCTTTTAACTTTAACTGATTATATACTACTTGGCCTTTTCGATAATTTCGACCAGGCGCCATCTTTTATTCTTACTCATAGGCCTGGTTTCAACAATGCGAACCAGATCACCGATATTGCAATCGTTGTTGGCATCGTGTGCCATAAACTTTTTCGATTTCTTTACGAACTTCCCGTAGATAGGGTGAGGCAGTTTTCTCTCTACAACTACAGAAATAGATTTCTCCATCTTATTACTGGAGACTACTCCAACCCGGGTCTTTCTTAAATTTCTTTCGCTCATGATTTTCTGCTCTTGGCCCTTCGGGCACGGATTTTAGACCTTTTAGCAATAGCATCGGAATCCATTTCACCTAACTCACGTCCTCGCAATTCGGTCTTGAGCCGGGCAATGTCTCGCCTTACTTCCCTCAGTGCCAGTGGATCATCCAACCCCTTGATCGCGTGATCAAATTTCATCTTCTGATACTGGGTCTCAGTCTCAAGGATTTCATTTTTCAAATCCTCCAGTGAGAACTCCTTTAATTCCAATGTTTTTTTAGTAGGCATAATGCCAAAATTTACTTCCTAATTAACTATTCAGTGTAATCTCTTCGCACTACAAACTTGGTCAGCACTGGTAATTTTTGTGCCGCCAGTCTCATAGCCTCTTTTCCTCTCTCTATATCCACACCATCTATCTCAAACAAAATACGACCGGGTTTCACCACAGCCACATAGTGGTCTAATGCACCTTTTCCCTTACCCATCCTCACTTCCTGAGGTTTGGAGGTAATCGGCTTATCGGGAAAAATCCGAATCCATACGTTACCTTCCCTCTTCATATTACGGGTCATCGCAATCCGGGCGGACTCAATCTGGCGGCTGGTAATAAATCCGGCATCCAGGGACTTCAAGCCAAAAGTTCCAAAGGAAATCGTACTACCACGATTGGCATTTCCTTTTATTCTCCCCTTCTGTTGCTTTCTGTATTTCGTCCTTTTTGGCTGTAACATGTTCTAAAATTTGTCTAAAATTGGATCAAAACAAGACCGTTCCGAAAAAGCTTGGCAAAGGTACGATCTTTAAGAAGATTTTTCTAGCTATTCCTTGGATTTCTTGCCGGACGACGACGTCCTTTTCCTACTTCGCGTTTTTTCGCTCCTACGTTAGGTGACAAGTCCCGTTTTCCGAGTACCTCACCTCTGCATATCCATACTTTCACACCAATCTTACCATATACGGTATTGGCTTCAGAAAGTGCATAGTCGATGTCAGCCCTGAAAGTATGGAGTGGGATTCTTCCATCCTTAAATTCCTCAGACCTGGCCATCTCTGCACCGTTCAATCTACCACTTACCCTTACCTTGATGCCCTCTGCACCAGCTCTCATAGTACTTTGCACCGCCATCTTGATGGCTCTTCGAAAGTTAATCCTGGCCTCAAGTTGTTTGGCAATTGACTCTCCTACGATAGCTGCATCCAATTCGGGTTTGCGGATCTCAACGATATTGATCTGCACTTCCTTCCCGGTCAGCTTTTTCAATTCCTCCTTGATCCGGTCCACCTCCGAACCACCTTTTCCAATGATAATACCAGGTCGACTGGTATGTACCGTCAGCGTGATGCGTTTCAGTGTGCGTTCAATAATAATCCGGGCAATGCCTCCCTTTTGTACACGAGCGTTCAGATATTCTCTGATGCGCTCATCTTCCACTACCTTATCAGCATAGTCACTGCCACCAAACCAGCTGGAATCCCATCCCTTGATGATTCCTAAACGATTTCCTATTGGATTTGTCTTTTGACCCATAATTATTATTTACGCTAGGTTATTCTTCTTCATCAATTACATCATAACCCTCATAATCTTCATCCAGCGGAATGCGGTTTTCCACTACGAGGGTTACATGATTTGATCTTTTTCTAATACGGTGTGCTCTACCATGAGGTGCTGGTCTGAAGCGCTTCAGCATACCCGCTTCGTCCACCAATACGGTTTTGATAACCAGGTCATGGTCATCAGCACTGACCGTCATATTTTGTTTGTACTCCCAGTTGGCAATGGCAGATAATAATACTTTCTCCATCCAACCGGCAGCTTCCTTCTTGGTATATCGCAATACATTCAGGGCATCATCTACCTTCTTTCCCCTGACGACATCAGCCACCAGTCTCATCTTGCGGGCAGACATCGGGCAGTTTCTCAACTTAGCAACAGCTTCCATGATTGCTATAGATTTTTTGCTTTAAGTAATCTTACTATTTCCTACGGTTACCAGCATGACCCCGGAAATTCCGGGTTGGTGAAAACTCACCCAACTTATGCCCAACCATATTTTCAGTTATAAATACCGGAACAAATGTTTTTCCATTATGTACGGCTATAGTCTCGCCCACCATATCCGGAATCACCATCGATGCACGGGACCAGGTCTTGATAACTGTTTTCTTCTTGCTTTCCTTAGCCAACTGCACCTTGCGCAGCAACTTATGGTATACGTATGGACCTTTTTTTACTGATCTGGCCATTATTTATTCTTAGTTTTTCTCCTGGAAATAATCAGTTTGCTGGAATGCTTTTTCCGGCTTCGGGTTTTCTGACCCTTTGCCATCACACCAGTTCGGGATCTCGGATGTCCTCCGGAAGCCCTTCCTTCTCCACCACCCATCGGGTGATCAACAGGGTTCATAGCTACACCTCTAACTCTTGGACGTCTTCCGATCCATCTTTTCCTACCGGCTTTTCCAAGTACTTGAAGGTCATGATCGGGATTAGATGTGGTTCCGATAGTTGCCTTACATACAGATAGGATCCTTCGTACCTCACCTGAAGGCAATTTAACCACGGCATACTTGCCTTCTCTTCCCATCAGCGTCGCTGCAGTACCAGCACTCCTAACCAGAGCAGCACCTCTACCCGGAGTCAATTCAATAGCATGAATAGCAGCACCTTACGGGATATCCTTCAAATGAAGTGCATTACCTACTTCAGGAGTAGCACCTTCACCTGACTGGATCGTATCACCAACGGATATCTTATTTGGAGCCAGGATATATCGTTTCTCACCGTCTGCGTACACCACCAGTGCGATATATGCAGAGCGATTGGGATCATATTCTATGGTAGATATCTTACCAGGAATTCCGTCTTTATTCCTCTTGAAATCAATGATCCGATATCTTTTCTTATGCCCGCCTCCGATATTTCTTACGGTCATCTTCCCGGAACTGTTACGACCACCTGTCCTCTTCATAGGAGCAAGCAGGCTTTTTTCCGGTTTGTCAGTACTTACCTCAGAATAGGTATTTCCTACTCTGGTGCGCGTACCTGGCGTAACTGGCTTAAATTTCTTAATTGGCATTATCTAATGCTTTAAATTTTCAACTATATATCTCCAAAAAAGTCTATCTCTTCTCCCTCAACCAGGGTAACAATAGCCTTCTTAAATGAACCTACTGTTCCTGATTGCACCCCGGTACGGGTGTAACGGCTCTTACTTTTACCTGGCATGACCAACGTATTGACAGATTCTACCCCTACATTGTACATCTTCTCCACGGCCTTACGGATCTGAATCTTATTGGCACTTTTATCCACCATAAAGGTGTATTGCTGTACTTGATCTGACAAGGTTTCGGCCTTCTCAGAAATAATCGGTTTGATTAAAATATGCTTAGCCATCTTCCCTGCTTATGCTTTTGATAAAATCTCGGTAATAGGTTCCACTGAACTCTCAGATAAAATGATCTTTCCCGCATTCAATACATCATACGTACTGATATCACTTGCTTCGGTGACCGTTGTTCCGGGAATATTTCTCCCGGACAGGTACAACACCTTATCGTGATCTCCTGTTACCAGCAGTACTTTCTGTCCGTTTAATTCCAGATTTGACCACACTCCGGCAAGCTCACTCGTCTTTGGAGCATCGAAGGTAAAATCCTCGATCACCATAATTTTTCCCTCACTCAATTTGGAGGAAAGTACCGAACGACGAGCCAGCGACTTCACTTTTCTGTTTAACCGAAAGCCATAATTTCTGGGCTTGGGACCGAATATACGCCCACCACCACGGAACAATGGATTTTTGATATCTCCAGCACGAGCGGTTCCCGTACCTTTTTGCTTTTTGATCTTCTTGGTCGATCCCTTGATTGCATTTCTCTCTTTAGTACTGTGAGTACCTTGTCTTTGGTTGGCCTGATATTGCTTTACAGCCAGATACACTGCATGCTCGTTGGGCTCAACACCAAACACTTCTTCAGCCAATTCGATCGAACGGCCAGTGGATTTACCATCAATATTTAATATATCCAGCTTCATCGTCGACTATTTTTCAATGATTACGATTGACCCCTTATGACCTGGGATCGCTCCTTTCAAAAGAAGAAGGTTCTTGTCCGGAAACACCTTTACCACAGTCAGGTTAGATGTCTTTACCTTCTTGTTGCCGGTTTGACCAGCCATACGCATTCCCTTAAAAACCTTGGCCGGGTAAGATGCTGCACCGATCGAACCGGGAGCACGCTGTCTATTGTGCTGTCCGTGAGTGGCATCGTTAACACCGCGAAATCCATGTCGTTTTACAACTCCCTGAAAACCTTTCCCTTTGGAAGTTCCAGTGACATGAACATTATCTCCCTCCTCAAAAACTTCCTCTATAGTAATGGTATCACCAAGTGCCTTCTCAATGTCAAAGTCCCTGAATTCTACCACTTTTTTCTTGGGTGTAGTGCTGGCTTTGTCAAAATGCCCAATCAGCGCGTTTGATGTGCTCTTTGATTTTGCATCACCATAACCCAACTGAAGAGCACTGTAACCATCCGACTCCTCATTTTTCACCTGCGTTACTACACATGGACCAGCTTCTACAACAGTGCATGCTATATTCTTGCCTGCAGCATCAAACACACTGGTCATACCTATTTTCTTACCAATTATTCCGTTCACCTTTATGAATATTTAAAGTGATTAATCCTTTCGAAATCACAACCCACCGACAGACCTTGGCTGTCAGCATACACTACATTCGATCCCGAAAGAGTATCAGGTCAACTTTACTTGGATGTCTACACCACTCGGAAGCTCAAGACGAGATAGGGCGTCCACAGTTTTCTGAGTCGGTGTATAGATCTCAATTAACCTTTTGTGGGTACGCAACTGGAACTGCTCACGAGATTTTTTGTTTACGTGCGGAGACCGCAATACTGTAAACACTTTCCTCTCAGTGGGCAGCGGAATCGGGCCAGTTACAACAGCACCGCTAGTGCGTACCGTTTTCACAATCTTCTCCGTAGACTTATCGACCAGGCTATGATCGTAAGACCGGAGCTTGATTCTGATTTTTTGATTCATACCTCTTTATTAAATTATTTCTTCGTTAAACGTTTACTTCTCCTTTAGCTTTCTCGATCACTTCGCTCGCAATGCCGGATGGCGCAGGTGCGTAGTGTGAAAACTCCATGGAAGATGAAGCCCGGCCCGACGTGTTGGTTCTCAATTG
>JAUILF010000405.1 GCA_030433135.1 Bacteroidia bacterium
TGATTTTGCGCCAGCCGATCATGGCCATGATAAGCAATACTACAAATCCGAATATTACCTGGTAAAACGGAATAACTGTAATAGCCAGAATGCGCGTCCGGTCAACTAACCACAGGACCCCCAGCAGCGCCCCTATCATCAGCATAAAACCACCTAATTTTCCAAAACCGGGCACGTCATCAAATGATACATTTCTCCGAATCAGGAACAGGGTTAATAGCATTGAAATAATCGGACATATCTGAGTCCACACATTCATATCAAGAAGGCTCTGACCTTCAATAAAAAGAAGATAAAAATTAAGGGTAATCGCAAATATGCCAGGAATACAGCTAATATAGACGAGGTAGGTATACAAGTATTTCCATGGAGACTTGTGCCCATCACCACTACCCAACCAACCCGCCAGCAGAGCTGTCAACGGACAGGCGATAAAAAAGAAAATTAGGACTTCAGGGTTAGCCGATAGCAAGTCGAAGAAGTCTTTCAAGGTCATTCCACCCGAATTTAACTTCAGCAAGTTATGAATATGACTACGGGTGACCTAATCTATATTCCGGGATTATGTGAACGCTACATGTGTTTATGTCTTTCCCAATAATTCTGATCTTCAATCTCGTCCAGAATTTTAAGGTAGTTGCTATAACGAAGCTCACTGACTTCATCCTTCTCAATAGCTTCCTTGACCGCACACTTAGGTTCATCCCGATGGGTACAGTCTGGAAATTTACAGCTATCTGACAAGGCAAAGAACTCACGAAAATTGTGTGCCACATCCATGGGTTCCAGGTTATTGAATGTAAGGGACTTAAATCCAGGCGTGTCAATAACAGAAACAGAATCAGCCTGATACATTTCCGCAAAGGTAGTTGTGTGTTGTCCCTTCCCGGAGTGTGAAGACAATTCAGCGGTACGTAAATCAAGTTTTGGAAAAAGTCGGTTGATCAGGGTCGATTTGCCAACACCGCTCTGTCCACTAATCAGGGTTACCTTATCTTTTAGGTATGACCTTACCTCAGTGAGTCCATCACCATTCAGACTGGAAACCTGAAACACCTGATACCCAATAGACTCATATACGGTTTGCAGGTATTTGCAGATCATCAGATCTTCCTCATTATAGATGTCAATCTTATTAAATACAATCGCTGCGGGGATATCGTGAGGCTCCGTCATAAGGAGAAACCTGTCAATTACACCCGGTTTCAAATTGGGCTGAACAATGGTGGCCACCAGGATGGCCTGATCGATATTGCTTGCCAGCAAATGAAGTTGATGTTTTTTCCGTGGTGATTGTCTCACCACGTAATTCCTGCGGGGTAAAATCTCCTTCACAATAGCTGACTGATCTTCTGTTTCTTCCAGTTCAAACATGACCTCATCACCTACAGCCAACGGATTCGTTAGCGAAAGTCCCTGAAGCCGGAATTTTCCGAGGATCCTGGCCTGATATTCGGCGCCATCTTCCGTTCTAAGGGTATACCAACTTCCTGTACTTCTAACAATTTTTCCCTTCATCATATCTTAAAACCGGTAAACTGGCACAAACACTTCAAACATGCTTCCTGTAGGGTCGGTATCCAGCGTGAATGAGGCCCTGAGGCCAATAGTAGCCGTTGTCTCATTCAATATATTCATATCAAACACCAACTCAATTCCTGTTGAACTGTAATTGTTTCTTTCTCCTTCCAACTCTCCTATAGAATGTTCAAACCAGACATTGGATCTAATGCGGTAAAAGTAAACCAATCCTCCAAACCCCCAGTCCGGATAAAAAACAGGCATGTGATAATTGGCACTCAACCGCCAGATTTTATCGGCCTCAATGAGTCCGAACCCTCGCTGATTTAGTCCACTGGTAAACTGGTAATCTCCATCGTCAAGATCGCCCTTGTAATCAGCCAGCAACATAAGATTGTGATTAACTCCTATTCCGGGGAGCGACAGCCCTGACCGGAATAAGAATTGCCGTGCCGATAGATCATCTACCGATTCTGATATTCTAAATTGCAGATACTGACCATTCCTGGTAAACAGGTTTTTGCGAGCCTGAATACGTTTCTGCACAAAAGTGATCTGTCCAATGACTGAGGACAGTGAAAAATCAAGATCACCATTTAGCCAAATCTGACTGTAACCCAATACCGTAGAAAGGGTCCTTGTATAAATACCCCTCGACAGATTCAGAGGTAGAGACAAGCCACTGAAGATGTCGGATTCTCTCCAGTTAATCTCTTCATCTTCAGCAATGGTTGACCGTTTTTGAGTAGATGTCTCTAGTACGAAGTTGGGGTAAAAAGCCCCCAGTTGCATATTGGCATAGGGAGCGAACAAGTCAGCATCGTAGTTGTATCGTACACCGGCCGAAACCTGCAGGTTATTGAGAATATTATTAGAAAGCGCGCGAAAACTGATCACGGGATCATCAAAGTCAAACCCCCAGGTATGCAGATTAATGAGATGTTGCCAGGCCCTGTACTTCTTAACGGGGTAATCCTGCTTTGAAACTTTGGCCGGCATGTCCAGTTGGTAAGGTATCTGCTTCAGAGAGCGATCATCGTGATCGATTTGGTCGGTCATGAGCTTCTTGATCCGGTGACCATCCGAGGTAAATGATGTGAATAGTAGTTCGTTTCCGGACAGGAATGCCTGGTAAGCACCATTCGGATCATTGGTCAGGCATCTGGTCTCCAAAGACTCCTGGTTAACAACAAAGATCTGCTCTACGGGCATGTCGTATGCACTGAATACTATGTTGTTATCAGTTACCTGTATGGCTCCTATGAGCGTATTACTAAATGGCAAAATCTCCCGATGCCGGAGGCTTTTGATATCAATGGCCAGGATACCCATCTCTCCCACTCCATTGCGCACTACCGTGATGATCTCATCCCCGCTGGAAGACCATTGAGGGAAATTGTAGATCCATTCTTCATTTAGGGAAATGGACTCGGCGACTGTGCCATCCATGGCATCAACAATATGAATTCGGCTGGTGAGATCATCACCCTGCCAAACAGCAACTACCTGTCGGCCATCCCTACTGGGCTGTGGTGAAAAGTACTTTCCCTTTCGGGTGATACGCACCCTTTTATCTTTTCTGAGATCATAAAGGATAATATTAGAATAATCGGTTTCAAGCCAGCGGGCATCTGTCATGGTCTCGGTCCATGCCAACCATTCATTTTGATACCCATAGTAGGTAGATCTGCTGACACCCTTATCAATCAATTTTTCTGTTTGTCCGTCGTGAAGCCGATAAAAAGCCCCGGTTTGTTCGAAGCTGCGACCATAAAAAATAATATCTCCATCATCGGAGACCTTCGGATACAGATAATCGGTAAAGGTATTGGAAGTCTTATCCGGCAAAACTATAGCCGCCTTGCTTTGGTTCGATACCAGGGTATCCCAGTCGGTATGTTCCTCACTGATCATGGTGTCAAATAAAGCTCGACTGGTCATCCCGGTCTTTCTCTCAAGAGCTTTGGAAAAAGGATAGAAGATTCCCTTATAAGCCGCTGACTCTTCAAGTACTTCTCTCCACAACGACTCACCATAGTGCTCCTGCCCGTATGAAATCATGAGATATCCCAGCCGGTAATGATCCGGAATAAAATCTTTTATGGACCCGTTCCTGGCCTTCGAATACCTGAGTGTTTGGTCAGACAACGACAGCGCCCGATATCCCTTCATAAACTCAGGTATCCTGCCTCTGCCTTGCCTGGTCAGAGCTGTCTCTGCCCACACTGCATCACCTTCATAAAACCAATTAGGTATGGCCAGAGAGCTGGCACCAGCCCAGGTTTCCTGCCCAAACATATAATACAACGCGTTGACTATGCCACGTCTGGCCGTAGATCTTTGCATCACATGCCGGTATTCATGAATGGAAAGAAGATCCCACCATGGCAATGAACTCAATGGATAACTGTGAGGAAACGGCGTGGACAGAAAATGTGACTTCCAGGGTGCCAGCGATACAGATCCATTGGTCACGGTAGATTGATTATTGAGCACGATGTCAATCTTGTAAGTTCGGTCTCCAATCTCGCTGGTATGAAACTTTCGCATGTGATGGATCACATCAGATACTCTCTGAGCCTCCCTCTCCAGGTGCGCGGGAAATATAACCCGGCAGGTATCAGTATTTATCTGAGACCATTTCAGGGAAGGACGGAGACCTCCAAAAGTCTGAGCTGAAGCAGAATAGGCGGCGACCATCACCAGCACCAATGTAATCGATATGCTAGGGAACGGGACAAACCGAGTGAACAGCATCTGCAATTTCTTGGATGAGAGATGGATCTTTCTCAATGGCATTCCCCACAACGATAACATCGGCCCCTGCCCTGGCATTTCGCATAGCTTTCTCAGGTGTGTGAATACCTCCTCCAACTATCAGGGGAATCTTAAGGGACTGACTGACAACCTCAATCATGCTTTCAGTGACCGGCAAAATGGCTCCGCTTCCTGCATCCATGTACATTAATCGCAATCCCAGCATTTCACCGGCAAGGGCTGTACAAACGGCTACATCCTCTTTATCGGAAGGAATTGGTTGCGTGTTACTCATATATGAAACCGTAGTTGGAACACCTCCATCCACCAGCATATAGCCACATGAAATAACTTCTAGCGGGCTTACCTTCAGATAAGGTGCTGTGATCACGTGTTTGCCAATCAACAATTCAGCATTTCGGCCCGATATCAAGGATAAAAACAGGATAGCATCCGCTTTATAACTCAATTGATAAGAATCACCGGGAAAAAGGATCAGTGGAATCTGACACCTTCTCTTTATTTCCTCGAGGCATTGATCCAGGTGACTATTGACGATGAGACTACCGCCGACCAAAAAAAAATCTACGCGGGCTTTGATAGCCAAATCTATTAGTGAGTCCAGGTCTGCCAACCTCACTTTATCGGGATCAATCAGCATAGCAAACTTCTTTTCACCGAGTGACCTGGCCTCGCATATAGAACGATATATGCTCATGAAGAGACTTGATTTGTTCCAAATATATAAAAATGGTATGGGCCCGGGCCTACCTAATAAAACTCTGACAAAAGCATGATCTGCCCCAAACTTATTAGAAAGAGCTTTTTAAACCTCACCTACCATCCGTACGAAACTGAAAGTATGTCAGTCGGACTTGAAGTGCACGCTTATTTCGGTAGCCAGTTGAGAAAACTCATCCTGATTCATCGACACTTTTGGCCGGCTAAAGTTCATATCAGAGATGCTGTCTATCG
>JAUILF010000406.1 GCA_030433135.1 Bacteroidia bacterium
TCAGGGCGCCTTGTAGTCGAATCACTTTACCTAATTGCTTGGGGCTAATACCAATTTGCTTCCTAAAATTTCTTTCCAGTTGCCTTCGTGTCGAAGCATTGTCTTTCACAATTGTATTTATAGGAGTACTGCCTTTTGTGGACAACAATGTGTCAACTGTTGATTTCACAATGCTTTCGATTGTAGTATCATCACTGAGGCTTTGGAGAAGAAATCTCTCAATAATCGCAATTCGTGCTTCCGTATCAGTTGCTTGCTTTATATCTCGTTCCAGTCTCCATGCCTGTGCTTCTCCAAACAAATCTTTCACCGGAGTTTCGGTATCAGCCAAATCAGCAAGCGGTGTATTAATGAAATTGGCAAAGCCATAGGGGTAAAAGCAAATCGCAAAGGACTGGACATTACCCAATGGTTCAATAAAGTATGATTTGGTTCTTTGACCCATGACCATGGCACAGGGGTGGACGACAAAATCACTTTCAGAAATATATCGCTTAATACCATCTGCGAGATTGAAAGTCATCTCAATGCAGCCATCAGGAATAATTTTCTGCTTTTGATTTTCCGGATCATATGGCACCTCCAGGGTCCAGTAGAATTTGACCAGTGCATCCAGGTCCGGATGAGGCTTGAAGGTATGATAGATCATGGATAACACAGATTTGTTCTGAATGAGAGCAGCACCATCAAGGTACGATTTATGCAAATCAGTGAGACCTTACGGATCCATCGAGATCGAATGCATATCCGATTACTCACTGTTTTACCCGTATATGTCCACAGGGAATGAATTCCGACTCAAACGGTTCAATGCTCATTCTGTAGGATAGTTCGTCGTCGTTCAATTCAAATCCTGCCCGGATTCGACCATTATTAGGTATATGTATCAGCAGGGCCACATAAAACAGACATTCCTCGCCCGGTCCGATCAACCTTACCAAGGTGGAAGGTTTATAAAAGTTTGTTTCGAGGAAAGAGCGCAAACCCGTGATACCATAATTGTGCTGGTTTTCCTTTTCCAATGCCCTGCAATGGCGAGGTATCTTTCTCCTCGACCAACCTTATTCCAAAAAGCATCAGGTCAGCGGAAACATCACTACCAAAATACATCATTGCACAAGATCTCTGAGTAGAATCAATTGAATGCTTCCGATTAATGTTGAACTTATTTTCAACTTCATTTTCTTCAATATGGTATCCCACTTTCTCGATCAGATCAGATGAGATTTCTGGCAGAAGCACTATTTCGCTAGTCCTTTACCCTATGCTCAAAAGGGTCCCGAAATAATGGTTACTATAATAGACCCCTAAAATTATATTCCTTCACATTCACTCTTCTTCCAACAGTTTAGCTATTTGATTTAACAAGCTACGAATTCAAATGCGTTTAAACACTCCAAAATTTTCAATTTCTAGACTTTTTATTCTCCCATTCTCGTCCTGTCTGAAGTAGACAAACTGCGAGGCAAGAAATTCTAATTCCCAGGTAAGACGAAAAACATCATGGTGCCAATGATCCAGTCTTCCTTGACTGAATTGCCCATCACCAAAGTTTAAAATCAATCCGTCGGCAGTATCATTAAGTGATATCTTACCAATAAATTCATTTTCAAAGATGCCGGAATAATGATCCCTCGAATATGAAGGTTTTGTGTCTGGAATTCTGTTGTTTTCCAGTTGGATTTCATCGATCATTATTCTTGAAATTCTATCCTCTTCCAGTTTTAGTAGAATCTCGTTCCAGTCTATAATATCGTCACCAAAAAAAATTTCGAGAATTTTATATCGGATCACTTCCGGAACAAAGCTGTTACCCCTATTACAAAGAATTGAAAACCCAAGACTTTGATCTGGAATAATGCAAATAGTAGTGCGAAACCCCAGACTTCCACCTCCATGCTCTATAATTTTCTCTCCTCCAAATTCATATATAAACCAACCAAGGCCATAGGTGAGAATCTTAATTCCCGGATATAGTGAATTCCAATAACCTCTGGGACGGACTAACACTTCGGGATTGGTCAATTCCTCGATAATCCCAGGCTCAATAAGTCTCGTGTCATGAGCAACCGGATTCGAAAAAATAGTGATCCACTTATGCATATCGTCAACAGTAGAGTTCAAGGATCCGGCAGCTTCACGGCCATAGAACTCATAAAGAGGAACTTCGAGAATCTCATTATTTTCCAAAACATATGGGACAGCAACATTCTCATATTCCTCGTTTGATACATAAGAAAGATCTGGAAAAGTAGAGACCATCTTAAGGGGAATTAAGATTTCTCGCAGTACGAAATTCTGCCATTCCTGGCCTGTGACTGCTTTTATAACCTCTCCTGCAATCATAAAAGTAGCATTGGTGTACTCAAATGATGATCTAAAGCCATAGGCAGGCGTAATATGAGCGATCCTCTCAAGAATTTCTTCTTTCGAATAGTCATTTCTATAGAATACAATGGGATCAAGACAATACTCCGGCAATCCAGTTCTGTGACATAAGAGATCTCTGATCTTAAGTTCTTGTGTGACATAGTCATTGTTCATCCTAAATTCAGGAAGGAAATCGATCACACGATCATCCCACTCCAATAACTCCCGTTGAACAAGTAACCCGATTGCACTTGCCGTGAATGTCTTTGTGATTGAACAAATTTGAAAAATGGTGTTCTTATCAACAGGTTCCTGTGTGTGAATATTTCTTACACCAAATCCCTTTTGAAATATCACTGAATCTTCCTTTACTATTGAAATTGCTAACCCTGGCACTCTCCAATCTCGCATGATCCTCTCAATATACTTGTCGATCACTTGAAGCTTTTCAGTCTGAGCAACAAGCATCAGGTGAGTCAGGCAAATAAACACGAAAATAATTAGTCTATGAGAACGGAATTCTTTCACGATACTTGGTATTTTCCACTCAAATATATTGCCTAATTTCCACTATTGGGATCGTCGGACTTCAATTCATCAATACTGGATCTGAACCAACCCCTGCTATAAAATCTTTCAAATTGCTTTACTGAGGTGGTCTCCTCAAAACCATCAAATGGTAAAAAAATGTTATCAGCGAAATATAACTTCCAGATTACCCCACGCCCATAGAATAGTTATATCCCAGCCGTAATAGTTCCAACAATTCATCGTCGACCTGGTCTTCATTTTGCACCCGGAGGTGATAGGCAAACTTGCTGCGATATTGCGTATGGCGTTTGATACGGTGGGAGTCGATTTTATCCTCATGGTAGAACTTCACATCCAGTTGTGATTTCATCGGCCGTACGATCAGCCAGGCTTTATTGCTGGTATAGACGATGGATTTGGTAGAAGCGGAATATACATTGGGTTGCCATTGCATGACTCTCTCGGTCAGTGTATCCCAGGCCAGTACCAGGTCATCCGGTCTTCCCTCAAAGAGTTCACCCACATCCTTTTTGACACAGATATGCGATTGATTGTCCTTGGCAAAAATCCGATCACAAAGCTCACATTGCCACATACCAAATTAAACCCACAGGATCGGGGAAGGTTCTCGCGCAGTAGGCACCGGGTGCCGGGTGCCGGGTTGCAGTTTTTTAGCGAGACAAGATCCGTAGTGCAAATCGATAACCGTGCCCGGGCACAGAAATTGTAACGGGGTCCTCACTTCCCTGAATTTCTTCCTGAGCCAGCGATTGTCCGGTATCTGGTGCGATCCATTCATACTGGTACTCACCTTCGGGGAGAGATAGCTTCACCCAGTCTCCCGCATTGCCCTGGAAAAAGATGGCATACTGTATTCCCGGTTGGGATAATGACTGACTGATCATTCCCGGGGCGTGGTAGATCACCGAATAATCGGGTTGCATGTTGATGTAATCAAAGGAATCCATGAATCCATGCAGGATCTTTAGTTGCTGCCTCAATCTTTTGCTGCCTCCACCTGGTGCATCGTAGGATCCGGTACCGTCTTCCGAACCCACATAATATGAGTAGTCCAGATTATTAAAAATAGCACCCCCTGCCAGCATGAAAGACCAGGCCTGTTGCAAGTAGGTGCTGTCAGCACTGCCGGCAAATCCGGATTCATCAAAACCGATGGGGCGATCCCAACCATAGTTCAGTGCCACTGCCTCGGGCCAGGCATAATGAAAATGAATGATATCAATATTGGCATCAACGGCTTCCAGCGATTGTTTGTAGTTGCAATAATTTTGAGCGATAAGATGCTTTTTGTGCAGGTTCTTCTCGGCATCCTCGATTTCACTGGCCATAACCTGCTGCCAGGCCAAAGCCTCTTCGGAAGCCGCATGCGAGTATAACGACCACTTCATTTCGGGCCTCGATGCACCTGAGGTCTTCAATAGGTTGAGCTTCTTTACATCGTTGTCAGCCCAGGGTTCATTACTGATCTCATAGAAGAGATTATCGAACTCATTCAATTCAGCAACCATCTTCCTGATCAACGCCTTCTGAAACTGCACTACCTGTTCATTTTTGAGGGTATTGAAGTCCTGGCGGGCAAGTGTACCCAGCTGATTGACATTATTCCCCGGATGAAAAGGATGGCGCAACCAGTAATCGTCATCATAGGTGGCGCAAAAGAAAGTCAATTCTACTATGATATCATGTGAAGCAGCCACCGACACAAAATCTCTCAGCCGGTCAAAATAATCCGGGTTCCATTTACTCAGATCAAATTTACCCTCACCCTCGTACAACCCGGCTTCCTCAACCCGTTGCTAGGGAGCCAGGTATTCCCCGACCGCTGGTGCCAGGACGTTTGATTGGATGCCAAAGCTACCGGGTATCTCCACATAACTACCTGAGAAAATGCGGGTATAGTTCATACCTTCTGCAGACAAACTCTCAAGATAGGTCCTATAGTCAAAATCGGCATTCAACACCGCGCCATAATGCTCGGCCGAAGTAATCAGTAATGTGGGCGAGCCGTGAAATGTCAAATAATGCGGGTTGTCAGGGTGCAGGGCTACAGGTTGAGCCGAAAGGTGGCCAACTATCCCAAGCAAACTGTAAAGTAGTATTCTTCGCATCTCCAAATTTTAATGGCACTGTATCCGCTCTATGTATTCCTTCCGAAATCCCTGATAAATACACATAAGTTGTAAATCAACAAGAATAAATGCTCTCAACGCTACTGGAATAATAAATATTAAAACCGCAAAATTATATTTAAAATCGATCTCTTTTTAGTTTTTTATCATAAATTTTAATATTTTTAATAATTATTAATAGTCAAAATCGATTATTT
>JAUILF010000407.1 GCA_030433135.1 Bacteroidia bacterium
TTGCACATCGGCATACAATTGTGAAAAATAGTCTTCCAGGGTGGCTTCACCCAAAGCAAATAATAAAGTCTGATCCCGGTAATACCCGGCTCGAAAATCTCCTTTCCTGATCGCCTTGGCCAGTGCAACCTGCGCCAGTTCCTTTCCGTCTCCGGTTATCCCAAATTTTGCCTTGCCTGTTAACACCTCCCTTCTTGCCAGGATAGAAGCCTCCCGGCTTATGCAGCAAATGTAGAAGTCCTGCAACACCTCATTTCTAAAGGGATGTTCCCCTTCCTCACTTACCAAATCAGGTGAAATCAGAGGCTCTAAATCAATGTGCTCCATCAAATTAAAGTAATTTGAACAGTGTACCTATTACCAGTCCGAACATCATTGGGAAGCATGCCGCAAAGATAATATCTTTTGACCACAACTGGTGTTGCCGCAGGAAGATTATTAAGACCAGGGAAAGCCTGGTGCCGAATCCAGAGCTTCCTTTCAAATAGATGTGACTTCGGCGGGGACTTAACAAACTGCAGTCACTTCGATCATATTTTGGCTTGATTTTCGTTTTAATCTTACAGGATACCTGCAATACCTCAATTCTAGCGAATTCACGGGGGCGTGTATCCTACAAATTTTAATATATAATCTTATCTTAGCAGTACAAAAGTTAATTTGACATGAAAAAGATATTGAACACCCTACTCCTCCTTGTTTTAGCCACTTGTTTCGTTATGGCTCAAACCCAGGAAAAGAAAGCTGAAAAAGCTGAAAAGACCATGGATGAGGCTGAAGCTATTTCAGGCCCATATATGAAGTTTGAAACCATGGTGATGGATTATGGTGAGATCTCCAAAGGAGCGGATCCTCTGAGAAAATTCATGTTTACCAACATCGGAACCGAGCCTCTGGTGATCAAGAATGCCAAAGGCAGCTGTGGTTGTACCGTTCCTGAGTATCCAAAAGAGCCCATTATGCCGGGAGAAACCGGAAGCATTGATGTCAGATATGATACAAATAGAATCGGTCAGTTTACCAAAACGGTTACCTTGACATCCAACATGGAAGAGCAAAAAACAGTGCTGACCATTAAAGGTAAAGTGCTGAACGAGGTTGAGGAAGAAGGAGTACCTGCCAAAGAAGGTTCTATCTTTTAATCTCCTCCGTTGTAAAGAACATAGTAAATCCTTGGAAGGGTCTCCTTTCAAGGATTTTTTTTAATACATTCTCCAGTCTAAACTCTATGATATGATCATTTTGCTTTCTCCAGCAAAATCCCTTGATTTCGAACCGGTAGCAGATGTTGACCGGACTCAGCCACGGTTTAAGAAAGACACCTTCGAACTGGCTGAGATTATGAAGGAACAGTCTTCATCTGATTTGAAAAAACTGATGAGCATCAGTGATAAACTGGCAGATCTGAATCGTGATCGATACAAGCAGTTTTCAAAATCCTTTACCAAGAAGAATTCCAAACAGGCTATGTTTGCCTTTACCGGTGATGTATATCAGGGGCTCGAAGCTTCCTCTTTTACCGAAAAACAACTGGAATATGCCCAGGATCACGTGCGTATGCTGTCGGGGCTCTATGGTATATTGCGACCGTTTGATGTCATCCAACCATACCGTCTGGAGATGGGAACCAAACTCAAGACCGAGCGGGGAAAGAATCTCTATGAATTCTGGGGTGACAAGCTCACCAAATCGATTAACAAGGACCTAAAAGCCACTGATTCAAAGGCTATTATAAACCTTGCTTCCAATGAATACTTTAAGTCCCTGGATAAGGATAAACTCAAGGGAGATCTTTACGAAATTGACTTCCGGGAACTTCGTGATGATAAGTACAAGTTCATTTCCTTCAGTGCCAAAAAGGCCCGGGGTTTCATGACACAATACATAGTCAAGAAAAAATTAAAGAACCCGGAAAAGATCAAGGGTTTTGACCTGGAAGGATATATGTTTAATGAAGAATTGTCCAGTGAACGGCATTGGACTTTTACAAGATAACGACCAATAAACCTGCATGATCAACTCCCCCTTGCAAGCCTGCATCTTTGACCTGGATGGCGTTCTGGTCGACACCACTATCTACCATTATCATTCATGGAAGGATGTTTTCAAGTCACTCGATTATGACTTTAAACTGGAGGATAACGAACCCCTGAAAGGTGCCAGCAGAATGCATTCCCTGGAGATCATCCTGGAGCTGGCAGGCATGCATAAATCAACGGAAGAAAAAGAGGAGCTTTGCTATCGAAAGAATGAAATATATCTCAATTCTATCAAGAGCATGTCGGCTGAAGAAGTTCTACCGGGAGTCATCGCGCTATTGAAGGATATACAGGCAGATGGGTTATCGATGGCAGTGGGATCAGCCAGCAAAAATGCCGGTTTGATATTACAGCAGTGTGGGATTGACCATATGTTTGAGACAGTGGTCGATGGCAATGCAGTGAGTCGCGGTAAACCCGACCCTGAGGTATTTCTTTTGGCAGCCGAGAGACTGGGCGTGTCCCCCCGAAAATGTGTTGTTTTTGAAGATGCCGCCAAAGGTGTGGATGCTGCCAGAAACGCCGGAATGAAAGTGGTCGGTATCGGTGATCCCCAGGTGTTGCAAAAAGCGGACCTGGTTATACCCTCTTTTGCCGACCTTTCCTGGTCTCAGCTTAAGGCGAAAGTCTGTTCCTGACTATGATGAAATCGTACCTTTTACCGGATCCCTGGAAAATCATTGAAGATCATTTTGATCCTGACAACAACCGGGTTTCGGAAAGTCTGTTCAGTATCGGCAATGGTAGCATGGGGCAGCGGGGAAATTTTGAGGAAACCTATTCCGGCGACACCCTTAACGGGCACTATATAGGGGGTATTTACTACCCGGATAAAACCAGGGTGGGCTGGTGGAAAAACGGCTACCCTGAATACTTTGCCAAGGTGCTAAACGCTCCCTCATGGATTGACCTTGAGTTGATGGTCAATGGCCAAATGGTGGACCTCTCAGACTGGGAAATACGGGCATTTAGAAGGACCCTCGACATGAAAGCGGGAACACTTGAACGCGAAGTGGTCATCAGCAAGCCCGGCCAGCCAACGCTAAAGATAGAGTCTACCCGACTATGTCATTACCAGCATAAGGAACTTGGTCTGCTGAGGTATTTGGTGAAGGTGGAAGAGGGAACAGCGGCAATCTCCCTGAAGTCTTTGTTGAACGGTGATGTGAAAAATGAAGATGCTAATTATGGTGATCGATTCTGGCATAAATTCAAAACCGGGGGAAATCATTCACTTCAACAACTTGAAGCCACGACCAAAATAACCGGATTTACCGTTCAACTCACTGGGGGGCATCTATGCACCATAAATGGCAAAGCCCGGGAGACCAACTCTACAGAGGAGAAGGAACTGAGCACATCATCTACCTGGCTGGCCGATATGCAACAGGGTGATAGCCTGGTCCTGCACAAATGGGTTGGGGTCCACTCCACCTTCAACCATCCCCGGGAAACACTCTCTCAGAAAGGTTTAGACGATGTGGAAAAATGGATGCAGGTAGGTTTTGATGGCCTCCTTCAGCAACACCGGGATGCCTGGGCTCACAAATGGAGTGAGAGCGATATTGTGATCGAAGGAGATGTGCCGGCCCAGCAAGGGATACGTTTCAACATCTTCCAATTGCATCAGACCTACTCCGGCGATGATCCGAGGTTGAACATCGGACCCAAAGGATTTACCGGCGAGAAATATGGCGGTAGTACATACTGGGACACCGAAGCCTATTGTCTTCCATTTTATCTATCTACAGCTTCTCAGAAAGTGGGACGCAATCTGTTAAAGTATCGCTTTAATCACCTCGGAAAGGCCATCGAAAATGCAGAAAAACTGGGTTTCAAGGATGGGGCAGCTCTCTACCCGATGGTAACTATGAATGGTGAAGAATGCCACAATGAATGGGAAATCACTTTTGAGGAAATTCATCGAAACGGAGCCATTGCCTACGCCATCTTTGATTACACACGTTACACCGGAGACAGGTCTTACCTCGAGGAAAAGGGCATTCAGATACTGGCAGCCATTTGCCGATTCTGGAAACAGCGGTTTCATTTCTCCAACCCCAAACAACAATTTGTGATGCATGGGGTAACCGGACCCAACGAATATGAAAACAATGTAAACAATAACTGGTATACCAACTACATAGCCAGATGGTGCCTTAACTATACGGCATCCGTCTGGAGGACCTTGTCATCAGCAAGGCAACAGCAGTTAGAACTGGAGTCAGGTCTTGACGAAGCCGAGATCAGAGAGTGGACTGAACTGGCAGATCAGGTGTACCTGCCGGTAATAAAAGACTCAAATCTGATTATTCAACATGAGGGTTTTCTCGACAAGGAGATTCGACCGGCCTCTCAGATCCCCCGGAAAGAGATTCCCATCCACCAGCATTGGAGTTGGGACAGGATTTTGAGGTCCTGCTACATAAAGCAAGCGGACGTTTTACAAGGGCTCTATTTTTTTGAAGATGATTTTACAGCTGAACAACTGGAGGTCAACTTTGATTTTTATGAACCAATGACCGTACATGAATCCTCCCTGTCACCTTGTGTTCATTGCATACTTGCTGCACGCCTGGGCCGATATGAAAAAGCCTTTGAGATGTACCTGCGAACAGCCAGACTGGACCTCGACAATTACAATAACGACACGGAGGATGGATGTCATATCACCAGCATGGCGGGGACTTGGATGGCCGTGGTAAAGGGGTTTGCCGGAATGCGCGTAGTTGATAACAAGTTGCTGTTTGACCCACATTGTCCGGATCAGTGGGAGTCCTACCGTTTTATCATCCGATTTAGGGAAAACACGCTTTCCCTGACGGTCAGAAAGAATACCGTCGAAATTGGCAATCAGGGTCCAGGGCTCGAATTGATCATTGGGCAAAAGGCGTTGCAAATTGATGCCGATGGAAATCATACCCATCGTTATCGAAGGTAGATTTTAGATCACCACCCTACCTTATCCCGGATCCCAAATTATTGAGTTATGTTTAACCCCAAAATAGCGGGTTCAGATGCTCAGATGTATAGTTTTATCCGTCATCATTATTATGACTGGGTGTTCGCAGGACACCAGACAAGAAAGTGCGGCTGGATCAGAAGGAAAGATGTTTCAGGTCCGAAAAATGTACACGCCGTCATGGCTGCGAGGTGCGACTGTTTACGAAGTCAACATTCGTCAGTACACTGCCGAAGGCACCTTCAA
>JAUILF010000408.1 GCA_030433135.1 Bacteroidia bacterium
TGCCAGAAATCATATGGATTACGATGCCAGAGCAGGAATCAATGTGGAATCTGGGGCATTTTCTTCATGGCCCAAGGAAAGCGGCCTGGCAGCGACCCGGGATATGGATCTTATCGCTGAATTTGGACGGATCATGGCCGAAGAGTGGACATCTATTGGATTGCGAGGCATGTACGGATATATGGCTGATCTGGCTACAGAACCCCGTTGGTATCGTATTCATGAAACATTTACCGAGGACAGTGACCTGGCTTCAGAAATCGTGACAACGCTCGTGACCAACATACAGGGTGAATCGTTAGGCTTCAACAGTGTTGCTCTGACTATGAAACATTTTCCCGGTGGAGGACCTCAGGAAGGTGGAGGTGATCCCCACTATGATTTTGGTAAGAATCAGGCCTATCCCGCGGGTATGTGGGATTATCATTTAGCACCCTTTCAGGCTGCCGTAGATGCCGGAGCCTCCTCGATCATGGCTTATTATGGGATTCCTGTTGGGCAACCTTACATGCCCAATGACGTTGGTATGGCTTTTTCCAAAGGAATATTGACTGATCTGTTGAGAATTAAGCTTGGGTTCAAAGGATATATCAACTCTGATACCGGGATCATCGGTGACCGGGCCTGGGGACTGGAAGATAAGAGTGAGGATGAGCAGATCCTGATTGCTATTGATGCCGGAACGGATGTACTTTCCGGTTTCGACAATAACGAACAAATCCTCCAACTGGTTGAATCGGGTAAGCTTTCGGAAGACCGGGTAGACTTATCGGTTAAAAGGCTTCTCCGGGAACAGTTTGAACTGGGCCTTTTCGAAAATCCATATGTAGACCCGAATCGTGCCAGCTATATCGTGGGAAATCGTTCGTTCCAGAGAAAAGCCGATATCGCTCAGAGGAAGTCAATCGTTCTTTTACAGAATAATATGAATCTTCCACTCGCATCACCCGAAGAGAACGATACTGTTAAATTGTATACCATAGGGATGGATAATGACATTTTCAATGAGCGGAGTTGGACTGGTTATCAGGCTTTCTCCGGGGATGAGTCTTCTTCAGGGGATCAGGATAGTGGATCTTCTCTGGGAGAGGTAGGAGGTGATGTGGACTACGCTATAATCCGGGTACATGTTACCACGGAAAGGGGTGGGGGTACCAGGTTTGGAGGAACAGCTCCGGATGAACTGGATATGATCTCTTTCTCTGCTATGGCAAAATCAGAATCCTGGAAAGAAACTCCTTCACTGGAAGAGATTCATACGATCATGAATACCGTCGGTGCCGACAAAACCATCCTTTCCATCGATTTCCGCCAGCCATATGTTTTGGATGAGGATTGTGGTCTGCTTGAGGCCGGAGCGATCCTGGCTACCTTTGGGGTAAGTGATGCTGCTGTGATGGATATTCTTACCGGGCGATTCGAACCCACCGGGAGGCTTCCCTATGCTTTGGCGAATTCATTGGAGGCAATTAAAAATCAGGACCCCGATGCACCGGGTTATCCGGAGGAGGACACGCTATTTCCTTTTGGTTTTGGACTTACTTACCAGGCAAATTAGGTTAGCAGACTTGTGATTGAAGTTTATGGTATTTGGCACAGGTTTCTATCTGTGATGCCTATTAAATCCGTTTGTGAGCTCCTGATCAGCGATCATACTTGAATTTCTTAAGTTTTGGGGCGATATCATTAAGTACCGAAATGAATTCGGCTTTAATTTTGGAAAGATGCCCATCTTTCCAGATCTATATTTCAGTACTAATAATGTAAATCATGGTTAAGAAAAATCACTATCAACCAAGAAGAAAATTCCTCCAGCATTCTGCTATGGCAGGAGCAGGAGCATTTTTTACCAGTTCGCTCCCGATGGGTACACTTTATGACACGAATAGGTGGGATGAGAATATCAAATCGAAAGGGTATGCCGCAATGGATAGTTCAGGTCGACTGAGTCCATGGGAGTTTGAGCGCAGACCAGTAGGTGATGATGATTTGCTAATCGATATTAGGTATGCAAGCATTTGTCATTCTGACATTCATCAAATGAAAGGGGATTGGGGTCCCCAACAATACCCTCAAATTCCCGGACACGAGATCGTTGGAGTAGTAGCTGCAGTGGGAAGGAACGTCACCAACTTCAAAGTTGGAGACCGTGCTGGAGTGGGTTGTATGGTGGATAGCTGCATGGAATGTGGAAGCTGCAACCATGGAGAAGAGCATTTCTGCGAGAGAGGTGAGACACTTTTCACCTATTGATACCCGGATAAGAAATCACCTACGGGCATTACCCAGGGAGGATATTCAACCAATATTGTAGTCAGGGATCATTTTGCTGTTCACATTCCCGATAACATCTCCTTCGAAGAAGCGGCTCCGTTGCTTTGCGCCGGAATCACGACTTATTCACCCCTGATGAACGCCAATTTCAAACCTGGAGACAAAGTGGGAGTATCTGGAATAGGAGGACTCGGCCACATGGCCGTGAAACTTGCTGTTTCCAAAGGGGCGGAAGTATATGCATTTACCACTACTCCGGACAAAGTTGCGGATATCAAGTCATGGGGAGCCAAAGAAGTGATTGTGGTGGATGAAGCCTTCGATAGTTTGCAAGCATATAATAAGTTGCTGGACTATATGATTTGTACCATCCCTTTCCAGTTTAATGCCGCTCCATACCTGGCGTGTGTCAAGCCATATGGTCATTTTACATATGTTGGAATGCCAGACGGGTTAAATCTCACCTTCAGTAACATAGCGTTGGCAGCCTCGAGGGTGAATTTCAACGCTTCATTAATTGGTGGAATTCCAGAAACCCAGGAAGTTATTCATTACTGCGCCGATAATGGAATCAGACCCGAAATTCAGATTATTGAAGCTGAGAAGATCAACGAAACATGGCAAAAAGTTGTGGATAAAGAAGCACGTTATAGATTTGTGATCGACGCCGCCACCTTTTAGGTTTGATCGTATTTGGAAGAAAGAGAAGAGATTGTGCATAGAAAAGAACGACACAGATGAGTAATATGGACAGGACCTTGTCTGCGAAAGAAGTAGATGCGATAGCGAAAAAGGATGACTTTCATATTGCCCCTTATCGGTCAGATGGAAAAACCCTGGGCACTCCCACCTGGATTTGGGTAGTAAGAGTAGATGATCATCTGTTCGTCCGGGCTTACCATGGTACCAGCTCGAGCTGGTATCAGGCTGCCATCAGTCAGAAAAGGGGCAAAATTGAAGGTGTTGGTATGCAGAAACTGGTTCGTTTTGAGCCGGTAGGGGGAAGCATTAATGACAGAATTGATGAGGCATATCGCACCAAATATGGGGGGAGCCCGTATCTGCAGGCCATGATCAGTGATCAGGTGAGGTCAGCAACCATTAAAATTCTTCCCGGAGTTTAGCTTTATGAACAAGGGAAAGCAGCATGGACTGATAGCCATTTTGACCGCAAATACCATTTTCGGATTAAACATCCCGGTTACGAAAGAACTGGTTACCAACTGGATGACTCCTATGGGCTATACGATGACCAGGATGTTCTTTGGTGCAGTTTTTTTCTGGATCATCGGTGCATTTCTCCGCAAAGAAAAGGTCGAGCCTAAAGATTTGATGGTCATGTTGGTCGGAGGTCTGATGGGTTTTTTGGGAACGCAATTTTTGTTCTCTCAATCTCTGGAATATACTACTCCGGTAATTTTTGCTCTGCTGATGGCAGTGACACCAGTTGTTGTACTACTGCTTTCCGCCCTCTTTCTGAATGAAGGAATACCAGCACGGAAGGTTGTTGGTATCTTAATCAGCATCTCTGGTGCATCCATGATCATATGGTTCAGTAGTACGGGTGAAGAAGTAGGAAAGAATAATTCTTTGGGAATACTATTCGCTCTCTTGTGCATGTTTTGCTATGCTGGATATATGGTGATGACCCGCCAGATTTCGATGAAATATCAACCGATTACTATTGCAAAGTGGATGTTTCTCGTTTCAGCATTTACGGCTTTGCCGTTCAGTTTCACTGAATTGAATGATCAGCGTCTTTTTTCAGCCGATGGAAATATGCAGGCATACGGATTATTGGCTTTTGCGATAGTGTTTTCCAGTACGTTGGCTTTCTTCCTGATGCCGGTTGCCTTGAAGCACCTTGAGGCCAGTACAGTTAGCATTTTCATGAACTTGCAGCCGATTATAGCCTCCGTCGTTGCCATCCTGGTAGGACAAGACGTTCTTACGTGGGATAAGCCAATAGCAACAGTGCTGGTGATTGCAGGTGTTTATTTAGTTACTACAAGGAAAAGAAGTCCCCGAGAGTTGAATGCCCAGAAGGCTTGAAATGCATACTGGTTGAATGAGTTGTGTTTCTTTTTTGAATAATTTATCTGGCAAGAACTTATGAGGTTATGAAAAGATATTTCTTCTTCTTTTTATCCGGGTTGGTCTTTTTTACCCATGGATTCATAAATGATTTAGAAGATGTCAATAGAGAAAAAATTATGGTTGATGAAATTAAAATAAAAATTACCTGGGGTGATCAGGTAGTAACAGCTACGATGTATGATAACCCTACCACCGGAGATTTTATATCCATGCTTCCCATCACTACCTCCCTTGAAGACTATGCCGGTTTAGAGAAAATCTTTTATCCGGAAAGAAAGCTGTCGGTCGAAGGTGCTCCCTTAGGATATGATCCTTCAGTGGGAGATATTACCTATTACGCTCCCTGGGGGGATGTAGCTATTTTCTACAAAGACTTTGGATATGCCCAAAGTCTGATTAGTTTGGGAAAAATTGATGAACAGGATATATCAAAACTGCAATCTTTGGGAGAGAGGGAAGTTACTATTGATTTGCTCGATAGAAAATAGGATCGGTGAAGATGATATAAAAAGTATCATACTTGATAGGTAAGAGTGTTGGACTTTTTGATGATAAAATGCTCGTACCTCTTGGCCTTTTTTGAACGAATCAACGTCCAATGGCTGCTTTTAGAGTTGGCGAACTCCCCAGCGATTATCCTATTGGAATCAGTCCACTCTCGGAAATGCATGAGGGAGGATTTTTTTACTGTTGAAAGCAAGGCCTTCATGGACGACACCTGCAACCCAGATTTCTGGGATTAATGACAGATTTTTGGCTATTAGCAGTATTTAGTGGGTAAATCCAATTCCAGTTTTTCAAAATTTGAATATACACATTCATTTTACCATCAATATGAATGATTACTACTGACTA
>JAUILF010000409.1 GCA_030433135.1 Bacteroidia bacterium
CCTGTCGATTGCGTCTGGAGGATGCGGCTACGGTTGGGGTGGTTTTCAGCCCAGGTCCTGATCAACAGGTTCGGTCATCCCAGATTCGGGATGAAATTGATTTTTTCCTCAACCAAACCCTGGAATATGATCAGGCTTCTCGACGGGCTGTAGATGACGTCATGGGAGGGGGGCGCGCCTTACAAGATGTCCCACATCAGTTTCAACAAGTTGTAGTGGACCAGGTGCGAAAAAATTTGCTAGGAGTTATGTCCGAGTCAGAACTGAAATTGTTACAACATTTCAAGTTCAGGCTGATGCTGAAAAGTTATGTGCCTATTGATATCAAAGGAATGAAATACCCTTTGTTTAGCTATGTGGTCTTATTGAATGAGGACGAGTTGGAAAAGACAATTGATCGATTGACCAACCTGGCGACCGTATTTACGAAGCCTGACTTAAGGGAAGCACTGTATAACGCCTTATATCAACAGTGTGATGAAGTGTATTATGGTAACCTGAATACCAGGGAGGCCAAGAATTTAACCTATAATGAAATTGGATTACTCCTATCAGGTATTGAGAAAGGGATGGGAATTAAGTTGCCTATACCGGAGACCTGGAAACTTGGCGATATCCTGAATGATAAAAAGGTTGATGAAGGGGAAATAATGGCGTTTGCCGAAAGAATGGTGTCCAACCTGTCGATCTTGCGAGATCAGATCAAGAATGCCGATTATCCCTATTCGTTTACACGCGGTGATCATACCTATTATTGGGTGCCCATCGAATTTACACTTTAGCGCATGAGTGAAGTTGCCGCAAACCCTGTTCTGAGCGTCCGTGATCTGCAATGTGCCTATATCCATGACCATCCTGTTTTATCCATACCTGAGTTGGATATCTACCGGGGAGAGTTGGTCTTTCTCCTGGGCCGTTCGGGGATAGGCAAGAGTACTTTTCTGGAAGTGGCCGGTGCGATGAACCTTCCTGGTGGTGGGATCACCGGGTCGATCTCCTATTTTTCGGAGGGCGAGGCCGTCGATGTGATCGATCTGTGGTCCAGGGATCAGGATGTCATCAGTTCATTCCGCAGACAGCATCTCAGCTTCGTCTTCCAGGAGACCAATTTGATGGAGAACTTCAGTTCCGGAGAAAATATGCTTCTTCCCGGCCTGATCCAGGGAGGAGATGAGGGGGTGATCCATGAACGTGTTCGGGCCTTTATGGACCAACTGGGTTTGGAGCAAAAGCTTTTTGACCAGCATCCCAATCGCCTCAGTGGCGGGCAACGTCAACGGATGGCATTTATCCGGGCCTTGAGTGGTCATTTCGAAGTGCTTTTCGGCGATGAGCCCACTGGGAACCTGGATCCTGCAAGTGCTGAATCATTGATGGAATTATTGAGAAGTCACTTGCAATCCTCCGGTAAAAGTGGCGTTCTGGTTTCCCATGACTTTAATCTGGCCTCCCGATTTGCCAGCCGAATAGCCGTGATCACTCATGATCCCGATCGATTTGGGACGGGGTTACTTGACAGGGAGAATATTTTCTGGATCAGGGATGGCCATTGGGTGAACAGGGACAGGGAGTGGTCGCATGAAGAGCTGTCAGTCAGGTTGTCGAATTTGATCCGGAATCAGGAAAGATTGGTGAAGGCATGAAACGAGCATCTTCGGGAGCATATCGGTCTCTGTTTATCAAGCGAGAATTCAGGGCGCTTTTGGGTCCGGGCTATGGCTATTTTGTTCGTTTGGTCGCTTTGATGATGGCCATGTTGCTGGCCCTGGGGATTTCCCTGGGCGGGTTGGAACAGTTGCGTATTCGGATGGATGACCCGTTTACCAATACTCTGGAAGTCGCTATCCCTTTAGGTAGCGGCGATCTGGCCCAGGAGGCATATGATAGTTTGATGGTGCCGGATGTGCGGGAGGCGCTGTATATTGAAGGGGGCGAATTTTCCCAGGTTACACTGGATTGGTTGCTGGATATGAAGCTGGGCGAGGCGCGTTGGTTTCGTAATCGTTCCCTTGCTGTAGACAGTCGACTCACCCATCAGTTACTGACGGATCCGGATCTGCTATATCGGGATGTAGGCCCGGAGGGTTTGCCTGAGCGACCGTCTGATCAATGCGGTTTGATCGTTACAGAGGAGACAGTGCGCCAATTGGGTTTGGATCCCCATACCCTGGAAGCACTGCCTTTTCGATTGGAAGGAAATGAAGACAGTTCGTCGTTTACATTGTTTCTGCCGGTATTCGCTATCGTCAAACAATTACCCGGAGGATGTGATTTGGCCATGCCTGATCCTATGGCGGTGATGCGAAATGAGCCTTATGAGCGATTTGTGCGTCCTTTTGATCGGAATAATCAGGTCTCGCTCCTTGTTCCTGATCTGGATGAAGATGAAATTCGAGCACGCATTGAATCATCTCCATATGCTGGTGAGATTTACCATGTGGTGTCCAGTTCGGCCAAATTGGATGATCATTACACCTATACCCAGGTCACTCTCAGTCTCCGGGAGGATGTCGGTGTGGAGAAAAGGCAGGTCTGGAGGAAAAGGCTGGAAGAACTGGCTGGTTCTGCCGATCGTCGTGTTTTGTTGACCTATCCCTGGTATTGCGACAATGAGGGGGAGAACAGAAACATGGAGATCAAAAAATATCGCTTGAATCTTTTCTTCTCCCAGCTGGATAATGTGCGAGAGTTTGAATTGAAGCTAAATGAAGTGGCAGATGGCTTGAGCATCGATATGTCACGGATCGAATCCAGTCGGAATTTTTCTCTGGTAGCCCGCTTAACGGCGATCCTAAGTGCAGGTCTTTTCCTGTTTTGTTTATTGGGTATGGTGTTTTATATGAATCATATGGTCCAGAATCATTTGTATCGAAACCGGCAGGGTCTTGGGACATTGGCGGCCTTTGGTCTATCCCGAAGGGATCTCAATGGGATGTACAGTCAGATAATTATCCTCTATACTGTATTTGCGACCGGATTTGGATTCCTGCTGGTCTTGATGGTAAAAGGAATTCTCGAGTTGCTCGGTACTGCCAGTTATTTGGTTATTCTTCATCCTTATCTTTTCGTGGCGATCCTGCTGGGATGGGGCGTGGTTATCTTGAGTACCCGGAGAAGTATTCACCAGTATTTACAAAAGACCCCTGGAGATCTCATCTTTAATCGATAGTTTCTATGAAGACAAATTGGACGTTTGGTCTGATCAGTTTGTTGCTAATCGTGGCCTATTCTTGGTACTCATGTCGATCAGGTGACTCTGAAATCGACACGGAGGCATTCGTCGATTCAATGGCAAATGATGTCCTGGTTGAGGTTTCGGATACCGCCATGATGAATCCCGATCTGGGCCAGGCGGTTAGTCAGGAGACAAGAACAATGATGGTGAAGGAAAAGGCCGAGCTAAAGGAAAAGATCAGGAAGAAGGTGGAGGAAAGCAAGATGAAGGATCAATCATGCGAAGAGATCCTGGTTGACTACACGCGGATCATGGAGGATTGTGTCATCAGGAATCGATGTAGTGCGCTTGAAAACTGGGATTTTCGGGATATCCGGTTCAAGCAATGCCGGGAAAAGGTGTTGCAGCGACAATTTGACCTGCTAGAGATCAGGATGGATTCTTTGGAAAGCCGCATGGAAAAGAACTAGATCCAATTGGGTATAGGGTTTAAGAGCGGATCGATCCAGGGGCATCTTCGATGACCGCTTGGGAATATCAATTTTCTGGTTGTTCGGTGGTGAGAAGAGGTGAGTAGAATGCACACTTCCATCGGGTAGGGCTAGCCAACAGGTTCATGTGCTGGTTGGCATCGGGGAGACAAGTATCCGGGACCCTGCATCGCGGGTCAAATGAATGAGGCAATGGGAGGAGCAGGGCAATCTGCTAACCCCTTGTTCGAATGGCCTTTTAGGCGCTGATTCTGGCAAATTGATGCCACCTATTCAGCATTTTGACCACTTGTTCTTCTGCTACGCCAGGTGACGGGCTAGTTTTGGTAAATTCGGCGTATCAAATATCCAAGCACAATGAAAGCGAAATTGTTGATGACTGCCAGTTTAGTCGTTTGTTTTTCTTCCATTATCCTGGGGCAGGACTCCTACCGACCCTATCCAGGGGAATTGGGTGTGGCTCTTCGGGCCAGAGGGATAGGTCCGATCAGGGATAACCAGTTCGACGGTGTCTTTGATCTCGGGTTGTTTGACCAGCCTACTTTGCAAGTTCGGTATATGAAGTCTGATCTCTGGACATTTAGATTTGATCTTGCCATTGACGGTTTAAGTGCCAAGGAGACTACACGAGATGAAGAAGAACTCTCAGGAGGTGGTGTGCGAGTGGAGGAAACCGAAATCACTTCTTCCCGATTTGATTTTATCTTTGCACCTGGAATTGAATATCATTTTACCGGTACAGATCGTCTGGATCCCTACTTCGGCATGCAGGTGCCATTCAAATTGATTGGGAAGTTAACTGAAACCAATTCTGAGAAGATTGATGCAGGAAGTGATTTTAAATCATCTTCAATGGTAACAACAGTTACACCAGGAGGTGTTGGATTTGGTATTGATATTTTTACTGGATTTAATTATTTTGTTACCAATCGGTTAGCGTTAGGTTTGGAATACAACCTTGGCGTTTTGTCAGAAAGGGTTGGCGGAACATATACGACCAAAGTGACGACAGAGGTGACCAGTGGAGGGAATACTACAATGAATGAATTTGAAGATTCATTTGAAGCGACGGCTACCCAAACCGTTTCGACGAATAGAGGCGTTTTAAGTTTTAATATTGTTTATTTCTTCGGTGATTTTTAAATTCTGAAATGATGAAGATTCTACTCATCACCGGAGTGATAATAGCCATTTCCTGTTTTGGTCATGGAATTATTTTGGCCCAGGATTCTTTTACTGATCGGGGTATCTTCTTTCTTCGTGGTTCTGGTTCATTTAACGTCTCATTGCAAGAAGGTACACCTTTAAACCTCAGTTTGGGGGGTGGTTATTTCCCTTTTCATGATATTCTGATTGGAGTGGATATGGAATATGTTAGAGTTGATGACTTTGACGATTTTAGTGCAGTGCCCTTTGCCCGATACTATTGGAGACAGCTACTTTTTCTCGAAGGCGGTTATTACTCTTTCAAACAGGGGGATGACTATTTCTCCTATTTGGAAGGAGGAATTGGTTATATCTTTCTGTTGAATGACTATGTCACCATTGAG
>JAUILF010000410.1 GCA_030433135.1 Bacteroidia bacterium
CGGTAGCAGCCATCGCTGTTCTTTTCACTTCAGGGTACCTCTATTTACTCCTGAAAGAGGAAAATTTTGATTAAAAGCGAGCAAGACGAAGCTGGAGGAAGGAGGATAGCCAAAGCTATCTGACTGATTTATCTCCCTCTGGGAGACGATCAATGAAGTATTGTGAAGCTTTTCATCAAACCAATCCGCTGCCAGGCGGATTATTTTACCTTGAGGGGGTTAATAGAGGTGCCCTTTATCAATTTCCAACATCTTGACCCCTACCCCGATAATGGGTTGGCATGACTATTGATCATACCAGTCATATAAAGGTTAAATGCAATAAATATTAGCCTTTGTGAATCTCAGTTAACCCGATTCAAATTGCTGATATTCAGTTTAATGTAATCCTAATAATAGACCAAATGCTCATCGAATCTCAAAACTTAAGCCCCTTAACACCCCATCTGTTTACCAGGCACTTTCTGATTGTACCCATCATTTTTCAAAAAAATATTCAAGCGATTTTTACTGGCAATGGCCCGGAAAATACTTTTGGATTCATCTTTGGGTCGGAAAAAGAAAACTACCGGATTGTAAAGCGTATATGGCCGTTACAGTACGATGATACCTTGTCATATCACCGAAGTGGAAGTGATATTTTCAGGTTGTTGCCAACTCCCGGTATGCCTCCCCTCCCCTTAATCGGGTGCTTCCATGCCGGACCCTTGAGTTTGTTTTTGGACAAGAGGGAAATATCCAGTTTGACGGATAAACCCTTTTCGGATATCCGCATCCATTTCAATGGAAAGAAACTTTCCTGGCATTCAACCCTGATTCGGCCGAATCAAACTTCTGCATCAGAAACGGTCCTCCTGTAGGAAGATAGGTTCAGCAGTCATCCCTTAGTAGTTCTTTTCATGTAATTTTAAGGTATCACAGATAGAATATGGATACCGTAAATAGCTATGGGTTTTCATCTGAAGAACTGGCACGATACAGTCGTCATCTCATTATTCCTGAATTTAATATTGCAGGCCAGCAAAAGCTGAAAGAGGCCAGCGTCCTGGTCATTGGTGCCGGAGGATTGGGAAGCCCTCTATTGCTTTACCTGGCTGCTGCGGGAGTCGGAACGATAGGAATCCTGGATTTCGATCGGGTTGACCGCAGTAACCTTCAACGACAGGTTATTTATGATGAAGGTGTGGTTGGAGTGGATAAAGTATCGGCAGCTCGCGAGCGCATACTTGCTCTAAATCCCCATATCAACATTCATACTCATGATGTCCACCTGACATCTGAAAATGCACTGGATATCATTCGGGCTTATGATGTAATTGCTGATGGCACTGATAATTTTCCCACACGATATCTGGTGAATGATGCCTGTCAAATATTGGGCAAGCCGTTGGTCTACGGTTCCATTTTTCAATTTGAGGGCCAGGTATCGGTTTTCAACGCCCCTGGTGAAGATGGTCAAAGAGGTCCTACCTACCGTGATTTGTTTCCGACCCCTCCCCCACCCGGTATGGTGCCAAGCTGCGCCGAAGGTGGAGTCCTGGGAGTTTTACCTGGTATTATTGGCAGCCTGCAAGCCAATGAGGTCATCAAGTTAATCGCTGGTATCGGCGAATCGCTTTCTGGTCGGCTATTCATTTTCGATGCTTTGACATTTACTTCTGTTACATTGAATATTCAGAAGAATGCATCACTGGAACCGGTTACCGAGCTTATTGATTATGAGGCATTTTGTGGAGTTACCCCGGACACAGAAGAAGATACGATTCCTTCTATCTCAGTCAGGCAGCTAAGTCAAATGATCAGGGAAAACGCTGATTTTCAGCTTATTGATGTGCGCCTGCCCTATGAGTATGATATTGTCAATCTGGGTGGCTTGCTAATACCCCAGGATGAACTGGAGGAACAGCTGGAAAAAATAGCTACCGATCGCAGAGTTGTAGTTCACTGTCGCACTGGAAAAAGAAGTGCAGATGTTGTGGAGACTTTACGATCAAAACATAACTATAAGCAGGTATTTAACCTTGAGGGGGGAATCCTGCAATATGCCAGGGAAATTGATCCGGAAATGCCTACTTACTAATTAGGTGGCATCGGCCTTTGAAAAAGGTTTTCAAACCACAGGAATGTTTTGCCAGAGACCTGCGTATAGCCAGGCTAACGTATCAATGTTACAGTTCCGCTCACATGCTCCGATTCACCTTCGGCCTGCTCCAGCATAATGACATACATGTAAACTCCAACCGGGAGCAATTCACCATTTTGCCTGCCATCCCACCCCAGATCCGGGTTTTTACTTTCAAAGACTTTACCACCCCAGCGATTAAAAATACTCATGGTGTATTCCCGAATGGAGTTCTGAAATACAATTTCAGGCTTGAATATATTGTTGACACCTCCCGGTACAAAGGCATTAGGTACATACATCTCCACTTTCTGTTCAATGCAGGAGTAGTTGGATGTGGAAACCAGGGGATCTTCACCACCCAGATTGGTATGAGTTGCTTTGATAACATAGCAAATCTCATCAGATTCCATACTGGGATCAATGACATCAGTGTACGAAATGATGCCCTGTGTCGTAGTATCAAACTGGGCCAGGCTGGTTTCTACTCCACCTAATACGCGACACACCGTGTAGCGCTGGATTATTCTGCCTGGCATAAATGGTGTGGTCCATTGCAGCTGATTTTCACCTCCTGTGCCTGACGAGATATCCAGGTGCATGGTAGACATCACGTTGGAGATCTGTGATGTATCACACTGATCCGTAGCGTGCAGTTGGTAGAAGTAGGCCTGGTTTTGTACATCTGCCTGTTGGTCCACAAAAGTGCTGGTGTCAGTAGTGGCTCCGGACAGGAGGTCATTTTGCAAAGTATCAAGGCTGTTTTCATCCGAACCTCGATTGATTCCCAATTGCGTCACGTCCGCATCTGAATCATAATTCCAAATTACTTCTACAGTATTATCTCTGTTGACCGTAACATTGCGGATACCCAGAGTTTCGAGGGGTCGTAGTACATCAGTAACAAGACAAATGGTATTACTGGTTGAGATTACGCCCGTTTCGGATTCTTCTGCACGTATCTGTAAGCAGTACTCGATATCATCCATGATACGAAGTAAATATGCGAGGGTATCATCCGCACCAACATTGTGCTCAAAAGCGATGTCTCCCCCATCGATTCCCAGCCAAACCTGGTTATTTGCCCTGCCATTTTGCCAGCCTTCATAATTGGACCAGGTCAGTTGTAAATGTTGAGCACAAAAATCAGGTGTCACTTCCAGATGGATCGTGGTATGGGATACATCAAAATCGCCCTGGTTTCCGCAGGCATCAAGAGCCACTACATTATAAGTTTCACCACCACCGGTGGGGTCAGCAGATTGATCCAGGTATTCCAGAGCTCCAAAGACGGTATCAATGGGCAGGGTACCCTGGGCTGTGGAACGATAAATCACGTATCCTACCGTTTCCGGATCTGTGTTTTGCTCCCAAAGCAGCCGGACGTTATCGCCCTCGACGGTCGCACGGATTATCCTCGTAGCAGATGGAGCCCGGTTATCAAGGGTATCTGAAGGAATAACGGCGTCCGGGCAATTATACTCAGAGGTCAGGTAATAGTACCATTGCCCAGGTCTGCCATCTTCATAAAAGGTGACTCCCGGATCACTGATTCGGTCAAGGATAGCAAATGGACCGGAAGGGTTGTCACTTGAAAAAATATTGACAGCTATGAAATCACCACAATCATTGTCGGGTGCATTCCAGAACAGGGTGTCAGAACTTACACAAAGAAAGTCAGGAGGAGTTACCTGGCTAAAGGAGATCAAAGGCAAAAATAGCAGACCAGCAAGTAGGAGACGAAATCTCACTGAGATCATAGTAATTTGGTGTCCATTTTTCGGATAAACTACCATGTTAACGCTAAAATGCTGCCATTATGGCTTAGAAATGAAAAGAAATGGCCAATGGTACGATAAATGTGGTTCTACTCTGCGTTAATGGGTAGATACTATTATCCTTATCTTTGCGAAACAGATTGAAACCAAGAGATATATGCTCAATATTTTCACCAAATTATTCGGAACAAAGTTCGACCGGGATGTTAAAAAGTACTCTCCTGTGGTCGAGGAAACGAATACCACCTGGCCGGGATCAATGAAGATATCCGAGTCCTGGAAGAAGAGGTGAAAGCCGAACCTGATTATACGGTCAAGGAAGAACTTTTTAAGCAGATCGACGATTTGCGAAAGGAAAAGGATGAACATCTGGAAGACGTATTGAATGAAATTTTGCCGGAAGCCTTTGCTGTGGTAAAGGAAACAGCACGTCGATTCAAGGAGAATGACAGGCTTGAGGTAACATCTACCCAATTTGATCAGGATCTGGCGGCCAAAAAGCAGTATGTAACGATATCGGGTGATAAGGCTACCTGGAGCAACTCATGGTCAGCTGCTGGCGGAGAGATCACCTGGGATATGCTGCATTACGATGTTCAGTTAATCGGTGGTATGGTTCTTCATGACGGAAAGATAGCCGAGATGGCTACCGGAGAGGGTAAAACCCTGGTAGCAACGTTACCGGCATACCTCAACGGTTTGTCTGGAGAAGGGGTCCATATTATTACGGTAAATGACTACCTGGCACGTCGTGACTGCGAATGGGTAGGTCCGATCTTTGAATTTCTCTTCTTGTCGGTCGATTGTATTGACAAATACCGACCTCACTCACCTGAAAGACGAAACGCCTACTTATGTGATATAACCTACGGTACGAATAGTGAGTATGGATTTGATTACCTGAGAGATAACATGGTGCGCTCACCCAAAGAATTGGTACAGCGCAAGCATCATTTTACCATGGTCGATGAGGTCGACTCAGTGCTTATTGATGACGCCAGGACTCCATTGATTATTTCCGGACCCATCCCGCAAGGAGCTGAAGACAAGGAATATACCATTCTCAAACCCGAGGTCGAACGTCTGTTTAATGCTCAAAAGCGTCTGGCCACAGATTACCTGGCTACAGCCAAGAGTCAGATCAAAGCCGGTAATACCGGCTACGAGGAGGGAGATGGTGGAATGGCCCTCCTTCGTGCATACAGGGCATTGCCCAAATATCGGCCCCTGACAAAGTTTCTGAGTGAAGAAGGGGTAAGGGTTAGTATGCAGAAAGCGGAGAACTATTATATGCAGGAGCAGTCAAAGAAC
>JAUILF010000411.1 GCA_030433135.1 Bacteroidia bacterium
TCATATTCCTCAAAAATCTGATGATCGGCTGGAGTAACTTCATCATATTTGACACCGGTAATGGCATGAAAGGCTTCGTAAGTACCCGGAATATCCAAATCAACTATGATATTCCCCAGATCGAAAATAATATTCCTTATGGTGTGCTCACCCTGACGAACTTGGTAATCATCCATTACCTGATCATCATCGCCATAGCATACCGGTGAGGTACTTTTTCTTTCTGAATTCATAATTACCTTTCAATCCCTTCAAATCTATCATTTTGAGATAGAAGTACAGCAAAACTAAATTACTATATCAAGTTGTAGTCAACTTAGAAATATCTGATAAGCCACCGCCTTCATCTAAAATCTTTTCTTTCATTTTACATTGGTGCTATATTTATCAACATCTTAATTGTGCCATTATCACCTATGAATAGATGTTTCCTTTTGCTTCTTACCTTAATGACAAGCTTTCCAACTGACATATGGGGTAATAGTCCAAGGGTCTTCGTATTCACTGATATCAATATCGACTCCGGAGATCCCGATGACCGGCAATCCCTGATCCATCTATTGTGGTATGCCGACGACCTTGAAATCGAAGGGATCGTACCCGACCGCTGGAATGCCAGGAGTGTAGAAGCCTGCAACCTTGTACTGGATGCTTATAACCGGGATTATGATACTTTTTCCCTGGACAAATTGAATTATCCTCCACAGAATATATTAAGGAATAAAATAGCCGGAGATTATAACCAGGCCGTTGAGCTATTTATTCAGGCGGCTTCGGATCCGTCTTCCCCACTATATGTCCTCATCTGGGGAAACATGAAAGTCTTTCAATCCATTTTAATACAACGACCTGACCTTGCTGACAATATCAGACTCATTACGATCGGCACGGGTTTAATGCTCGAAGAAGACATTGAACATATGCCTCCTTCCTGGGAGAAATCAGCTCCTTGCAAACAATTAAACTGGAACGGAGCAGGCAGAGAAGCCATATACGACGATGAAAGGTTTAGTGACATGTGGTGGCTTGAAATCAACTGGACTTATGCCGGTATGTTTGTGGGTGAAGAGCCTGCAGAAATGTTTGAAAAGCTATCGCAGTATGGTGCCATGGGAAAACATATCAAGGAGGTGGTTAAGAACGAAAGTTGGGCTCAGTATTTCAGGGTAGGAGATACGCCCTCCGTACTTTATATCATTGATCCGGGTCATACACTGGAAGATCCTACAGAGATCAGTTGGGCAGGAAAATTTGTCAAACCAATGCCGCAGTTGAGGCCAAACTACTATACTGACTCTAACGGATCAGTTGAATGGAATTACCAGGAACCATGTTCTACCTGGAGCAATCATGGGAATATGAGAGATCAGGCTGTACAAACGCTATTAAACAAGAGGCCTGAAATGTATCGTAAACTATTGGAAAAACTTGATTTGATATATAAGAATTAGAAAGGATGAAGTATGTGAAGTCATTAATACTGCTGCTGTTGACCACCTCACTCTGCCATGCATATGACAAAAATGATTCGATCTTCAGCCAAACAGTCCTATTCAAAATAACCTCACCTGATTCCAAACATGTTTCATATCTGTTTGGCACCCATCATGCTTATGGAAAATCTTTTTTTGATTCTCTCACAAATGCATTAGAGCTGCTAGCATCTGCAGAAATCATGATCAAGGAAAACCTGAACATTCCTGGTCACATGGCTGATGACATTGTTAATAGCAGATCAGAGATAACGCACTGGAGCCGTTACCTCAGCAAGACAAACTTAGCCTTTGTGGAAAATATATTTTCAGGTAGTGCCATGGACTTCCATAAATTGACACCGACCGAATTACACGTCTTTTTGAGAAGGTATTACAACCAGAGGATTTGTTTGATGAAAGATCCGACTGATACTTCCTTGTCACTGGACGATTATATAGGTTCATTAGCCAGGGATTTAGAGATGGAGCTGATCGGCCTGGAAACTACCGAGGAACAAATTGTACTGATCAATAAAGACGTGGAAGGGATGCCCAGGAAAGTACATAAAAAGAGACTCGCAAATGTTATTGATAAGATCAGATCGAAAAACAAAAGTGACTGTGGAGAAAGTAGATGGTACAGACAAATGGAAATTAATTATGCTTTTAACGAACCCTGTCGCAATACATTAATGCTTAGTGAGCGAAATGACAAATGGATGGTATCCATCAAAAAACACCTCCAGACCAATAGCTGTTTTATTGCGGTCGGACTCAGCCACCTGATGTACGAATGCGGACTGATTAATCAAATGAGCAGCATGGGTTACACCATCACACCGGTTCCGGTAAAATAAGTAAGGAATAACAATTAGCATAAGTCTTGCTAAATAATAACATTTTCAAAAAAATATCTTTCGTATAAGGATAAACCCGGACTATACATTAGGACTTTCTATTACGAGCCAAATAGACTGCAAATACGGGCACATAAGCACTTTTTGATTCTCACTCCCGCACAAAGTGCGGGACAAGCTATAATGGTTAACTATGGCCAACCCACCCGCTTTCGTGCCCACCTGGCCAGTCGGACAGGGTTCACTCACTTCGAGCACTGTCGTACTCGACTCTATCGAGATCGTTCGCTCATGAGTCAAAAAGCACTTGGAGTATCTTGCCTGGCGGCCAGACAGGCCCGACTTTATTGCCTATTTGACTCTCATAACGAAACCCTAGTGAATAATCCGGGATAAACACAACATCGTGACATCAGATGAATTTACAGAATTAGCCCTGGGCTTTCCCGGCACTATCCAAAAGCCACATTTTGATCGCATATCATTCAAGATCGAGGGTAAGCGAATATTTGCCACACTTCAGGTGAAATCTTCGTCAGTCAATATGAGACTGGAACTCAAGGATCAGGAAATCTATTCGGCAATTAATCCAGACCTAATCTTTCCGGTACAAAATAAATGGGGTCTCCAGGGTTGGACGACTTTCTTGATTAACGAAATAGAAGACTATATCATCCGTGATGCCCTGGATCATGCCCACCAATATGGGTTGGAAAAATAAATTTTCTAATCCGCTATTTTTTCCACGTGTAGAAGGCATTGCAATGTGTACCATCCTGCATCTCAAAGTAATCCAATAATTCCGTTTCATCAGCAGGGGCAATCACTTCAAAAGAAGCAGCTTCATATGACGGATCAGGATCCATGGCATACTACTATACTTTCCAACTGGATTATTAGTCAGTTGAGGTTACTGCTCTTGCCCGGACCATTATCCAAACTAAAAATAACCCCGTAATTCCGTTTCACCAGTATTTAATTATTCGCGGACACAGCGTACACTGATACCCCACACTTTGGGTTTGGAAGTAGTATTGATTCCGGCTCCGCCATAGCCGGTTGTCACAAACCAGGCATTACCGGGAACATCTTCATCAGGGTCCATGGTCCACCAGTAGGTCCACATGGTCAAGGAGTTGAAAGAACCATTATCATGCCTAAATCCCGCCGGAAGTCCAGTAAATTCACTGCTGTTGGTAGCACCAACATTGGGGAATTTCCAATTTTCAGTTCCTGCTTCTCTTAAACTCCCACCAGCGTTGGTTATGTTTAAATAATTAAAAAGTATATTCCAGTCTTACTTCGAAGGGACTCTCCATCCTACAGGACAAAGTTTACCAGTCTCCACAGTAAACCAATTGTAAAGTGCCCCATACTTATCACCAAGTTCACTTCCATTTTGATAGTAACAATAAGCTGGTTCGGCCAGGTTTCCCCAATTGGATCCATCCTCTTCGTTCAGGATGGGAGTTCCATCATTCAGCACGGGAGTATTTAAATTTTTCGCCATCCAGACCTGAGAACCAATTTGAATAGAAGGGTAATTATTTCCACCACCATCAGTTGAAGGTTCTATCACATTTCCTATCGATAGAGATATCCATTTGGTTCCATTCCATCCCTGAAAATCCGACCCATTAAATCTGATCGTTCCAGGCTGTGGATTTTCAGATAAATCATTACCGATTGAGATAGCACCTTCAACAGCAACATTTGGTTGACTCCACAAACTCGTAGTAATAATCAAGGCAATACAAAAGATTAGGTGACGCATAGGTTATAGATTTGTTTTCACCTTTATCTCTCTAATCATGGAAAAGTTACAATCCGCCATGATTATTTTAGCGTCATACCCTGATGCCAAATTGCCCCTTGAACTTCTCTAATGCTTCTAACAGTCTCATTTAATGAGTTTGTCTCTCTGCCGAAAAAAGATGCTCATCTGGTTTTTCAGGAAGAGTTTTCTGCCAATGCTCAATTTTGGCTACCAACTGTTCAACAATATCTGCATGTGATTCCTTTAGGTCATTCTCTTCATAGACATCCCTGGTGATATCAAATAATTCAACATAACTCAAATCATCATTGGCTACCAGTTTCCAGTTTTGGTCAACGATGGCATAGGATACCCAATGGTCCGGTTTATTTTCATTCGCCGGCCACTGGCTATCCATTTTCCAGAAAAGGGGTTTGGTACGCACTGGATATATCTCACCCTTTAGGGTAGGTAATTGACTTAAACCATCGGGCACATAATTACCCGGTAATTCCACCCCTGCTATTTCACAAAAAGTCGGCAGTAGGTCCACAGCAGACATCAATGAAACAGAATCCACTGCACCGGCCTGGATATGTCCGGGCCACCTGGCAATAAAGGGAACACCAATTCCACCTTCAAAGAGAGCAGCCTTATAACCTCTCCTTCCACCGGTAATTCCTTTTGAGCCTGCGATATTATATCCCAAACCCGTTGCAGAGTCATAACTGGACTTTAGTTCCGTTGTGGTGGCTGCTCTTGCCGGGCCGTTATCCGAGCTAAAGATCACCAAAGTATTGTCCGTGAGATTCAGCCGATCCAATGCATCCAGTACTTTGCCAATTCTTTCATCCGCATGAGCCAGTACGGATGCATAAATATTGTCTGTTTCCTCTAAATCCTGAAATTCCCACTGATATTTTGGAATAATATGGTGCGGTGTATGAGGTTCATGCACCCACAGATTAATTAGGAAAGGCTTATTATGCCGGTTAGCTCTTTCCATAAATGCTATCGCGTGATCGGCATCTTCGTAAAATGGCATCTGCTTGCCGGAACAATTAAAAGCACCATAAGTGTCATACCCATATTTTGCGGG
>JAUILF010000412.1 GCA_030433135.1 Bacteroidia bacterium
GCCCGTATCTCTCTGTAAAGTTTGCATTGTAATCGAAACTAAAATTTTCATATCGAATCCCCGGGAATAGAGTTACAAATTTTCCAATATTTACTTCAGCAGATGTATAGAACGCATATAGATTTCTAGTGTAATCATAATCATACTGAGCGGATTCTTTTATATCAATTGCATAGTAATCAGCTCCTATTGCCAGGTCTGTATATTTATGCATTTTATCAAGATCAGACAGGTAAAAGAAATTGTCGATTCCCGCTTCACCATAGAGAAAATTCTCGCCAATATCATAGGAAGGGTCCTCAAATAAAAAAGCTCGAATACCGTTGTTCTGATCAATATTTTTCAGGCCCAGATCCGTCCACAGGGAGTCCTTGACCAATACTATAAATTCTCCTCCTAATTGGTCTCTATCTGAGTCAGTAGCATTTTGTGTTTCATCATTATCTCTGAAGTTGCGGACATACTTTCCACCAAGCCTTATGTTACCTGAAATACCACCTTCGGACAGGCTAAATGGCACATTAAAATTAAGTGCCGCTTCCTGAGCTGTTTCTGTGACATCCCGTAGTAAAGTTTGAAACCTTGTTACCCTTTTATCATTTTCGCCATTTACTACCTGAGCTGCAGCCAGGTAGCTGACTCGGTGTTACACCTCTGGGCTCTTCCAGTGACGGGGTGGTAAAGCCTGCTGAGTTGGAAGCAATGGCAATTTCCATATTCAGGTTATCACCGAGCTGGTTAGAAATGGAGTTTGATATAGAGAAGTCCATGCTAAAAAAAGAGAAGTCAAATTCACCCTGTATTGCATTGCTAATGACGGTATTACTCGACTCCGAGTCGCTTGCAGCAGCTCTCCATTGGTTTCCATTGAGAGAAAGGTTATTAGATTGTGTTTGCTGGTCTTGTGCGAGATTACTTATGAAATTATTCATAATTATAGAGCCATTACTCAGCTCGAAATCAAAGACCAGGGAACCACCGGTCCTTAGCCTGTCAGTAATTCTATCAGTAATACTTACATTATTCAGGTCGATCGGAATCATACCATCAACTTCAATGTCTATTTCATTGATAGCATATCCTGCAGTTAATACATCTGAATTTCTATTATAATTATCCAGAAAGCCAGAAACCTGAACTCCAAGCTTGTCATTAAAGAAGCGATTACTCAAAAAGCCCGTTGCTCTGTAGTTGCCAAAGGTATTTGCAAGAGAACCATAACCACCCTGCAGCGAGAAATTGCCATTTAAGCCTTCAGCAGCCTTCCCTATTTTAAGGTTCACCGTACCTCCAACTGCATCTGCATCCATATCGGCCGTCAGAGCTTTGGTTACCTCTATACCACTAAGGATATTCGGTGAAATCATATTCAAATCCACGCTGCGATCATTACGGTCTGTAGACTGCATTCTCACACCATTGACCTGCATCACATTGTACTTTGGTGAAATACCACGGATAGCCACTTTCTGACCCTCTCCCCCGCTTCTGATCAAGGATAATCCCGGAAGCCTTGATACTGATTCGGCAGCATTGGCATCAGGTACATCTTTTATTCGGTCCTCTGATACCACATTTTTGATGGTATTGGAATTTAGCTGTTCATTGATAGCACCCATTTGTCCTGAAGCCTGAGCTGAGACTATCACCTCTTCACCCTGCACACCTTCATACTCCAATTCAATGTTGACTTCCAATGTCTCACCATCAACAACTGTCACTGGTGTTGATTTCTGTTTATAGCCAACATAGGTAGCGACCAAATTATAGTCACCCGGAGGAATCTGATGGATGGTAAATTCCCCTGCTTCATCGGTAGATGTTCCGAAACTCGTTCCTTCCAACTGGACGTTTGCATATAATAGTTCTTCCCCGGTAGCCTTGTCTGTCACTACCCCGGTAATCTCACCAGGTCCAGCGGCCCTGCGTTTGCTCTTCTTAATAGAAGACAAGATGTTTAAAGCCTGAAGCTGGGGATTATCACTGTTTCTTTGAATGCTGAGATCACCGTCCTTCTCCAGATTTCGGATTTGTTCAAATTTCTTACGGATCTTATTGGCCTTTTTTCTGCCCTTCTTGTCCATTCTATATACGACGAGAAATTTTTCATCGACCAGATCGTAGGTGAAGTTGGTCTTGGCCAGCAATCGGTTGACCGCTGATTCCAGCTTTTCTTCCCGGCGAATGTCAAAATCCACGTACACTCCTTTTACCAGGCTTGGTTCATAACTGAAGAATACCTGGTACGTCTCTCCCAGTTCCTCAAGTACTTCGTATAGTGGTCGCTCGTCCAGATCGTCTAACGTATAAGAGCTCCCTGCACAAAGGTCCTGTGGAATGAATTTCACTAGCACAAAAAGCAACAACAACGGTAGGAACTTTTTGTACAAATCGCGGTTCATCATCAATCGTTGAGTTTATGTTATGCAATCAAATTTCTGAATAGCCTATATGTGACATCACTTTTGAGCTATTCCTGTTCAACTGGCTCAGGGGTTCTTTCCTTTATGATGAGTTGATTATCAATCTGGTCGATTTTGGTTCCTGTTAGTCTGCTCAATACATCCAGCGCTACTTCCATGTCTTCGGTTGGAATTCTCAGGGTAAACTTTCTATTGGACAGTGCTTCGTTCATGATGGTATAAGTAAGGTTGTTGGGTGATGCCAACCGATGAAGAATATCCTTCAGAAGAGTTTCTTCAAATTCCAATATGCCTTGCTTCCAGGATACTTCCAGTTGTTTTGCAACTGGCTTGGGAGGCAACAATTTTTGTTGCCTGGTCGAATACCGCATCACCTCACCTGGATTCAGGTTCACCTGCCGATCGGCGGAATTATCAAGTTTTACGTTGACTTTTCCCTCTTCCAGGAAAACGCTGGTTTCTTCTTTCCAGGAGACTACATTGAAAGAGGTACCAAGCACCTCAACGGTGAGGTCAGAAGTCATTACCTGAAATTTGGTGGTTCCATCGCCAAAGTTCCTCACTTTGAAATAGGCTTCTCCTTCAAGCTGTACAGTTCGGATAGGGTGTTCAGACCAATCTTCAGGATAACGCAAAGTTGAATTTCCATTTAGTGTTACCAGTGATCCATCCGGTAGCGATACTGTCCTAATTTGACCAGCAACGGATTGTTCCACAACCCAATTTTCGCTCAAGTAATACTGAATTATGAAAAAAGACGCAATGACGAGAGCAACTGAGGCGGCAATTCGCAGGAACAACCGTCGATGACGCCACAATTGCACTTCATTAGATTTTGGCTGAAGGTCAGAAGTTTGATCTGCTACTTTTTGCCAGACCCTCAAAAAAGTCTCTTCCTTCACCGTCTCACTGTCTTTGATTTGCTCAAAAAGTTCATCCATGACCTCCGGCGGAGTATCGGTGGGATTTTCACGGATCATCTCCAATAGTAATCTGAGTTCCGTCTTTGAACACTTTTTTGAAAAAAGCTTGAGAATTAATTCTTCTTTAGTTTGCATTAGCAGAAATTAGTTTAATTGAATCATGAGTTGCCCCAGGCAAATACATACCATTGCAGGGCTTCCTACCAGCAGCTCTTCACTACCGAAAGCCTGTATAGCTATGGCAAAACATACCCGCCTTTCATCAAAAGTTTACGGACGGGAATTTGTACTTCGATATGCTTAAGAACAAGCTCACCCCTGGCGATTAAAAGGCCTGCCTGACGCAGTACTTGCTTAATACAGCATTCTCAGATTCTCACCCTATATATCGATCGATATCGGAAAAGGGATTACTCATCAAGCAAGTATTTTCATTTTTTTTACATTTGACTATCACAAAAGCCGTAGCTTTCCATGAGGGGGAAGGTTTACATATAGCTATTGCAACGACAAATTTTGGAATCGGATATCCGTCGAAGTCAATACCAAAAGACACTCAGCACCCTATCACCCCGGTGTGGTTTTGTTAATCTTGGCTTCTTTTCCTCTACACCTGACAATCATCTACGAGGTATTTGAATGATTTTTATATTTAGCATCTGCCATTGGATTTTTTATAAACCTTTATGGCGCTGTTAAGCATCTAAAGCAATTTTGATAAGCTTGCCATTGAAAGAGGAATATCGGCACTTGTGTGCATTGAAGAATGGGAATCAAGACAGTTTCAAATGGATCTACACCAGGTATTTACAGGTCATTTTTCTTTATTGTAAGAAGCTGATCGGGGTTGAGGCCCTGGCAGAGGAAGCCACATCTGAAGTTTTTGTAACCCTCTGGAAAAAGCGTTCCATTATCAGAACAGACCAATCCGTTCGGGCATTTTTGTATCGTATCGCAAAGTTTAAGGCTTATGATTATCTGAAGAAGATCGCGACCGACAAGCAACTTGAGGAACAATTTCTATTGAGTCATAGTGTTTTCAGTGTCAGTAGTGGTGAGCGCTTGCTGATTCAAAAAGAGCAGTTGGAAGCTATAAGTAAGCTGGTTGATACTCTGCCACCCAAGAGAAAGACCATCTTCAAAATGCGCTATTTTGAAGGCAAGGATAACAGGACCATAGCCGAACAGATGCAAGTTTCTATTAATACCGTGAAGGTACATCTCGTTAAAGCTCGTCATCATCTCAAACAACAGATAGCTTTGAGTGATGATACCTATCTGACCGCTTTACCCATTATTGCTCTGATGATGCAGTAAAAGTATTTGCTGTACCTTATGGCAGGTTTTTTACTAGCCTATGGAATGTTTTGAATTTCCGAGAGGTACGTACTCAGTAGAGCCAGACATTTTGGGTAATATTTTGGATCCATACTAGAGTTGATCAAGAGCTGCTTCCAATGTCCTGTCTTTGCCGGATACGATTTCAGCCATAGTATTTTTTATGTAGATATCGGGAGGCATGCCCACACCTTCATAATAGTTTCCGTCTGCAAACTGAATTTTTTGAGTAGCAACTGAATAAAACCACCCATTCGCCAATTCTTTTCCAATCTTTGTGGCGAAAGCACCATTGGTATTCTCTCCCAAATGAGTCAGATTAGGCAGTGTCTTGAGTGCCATTACCAGTCTTTCCCCTGAACTAATAGTATACCGGTCGGTCAGCAGAACGAGGGGTTTGTCAAAGTAATCACCTTCGGGAGAGATATTCCAGTCATACCATTTTGTATAGTCATTCGGGCCCGAACCGTTTTTTGTTTTAGAGCGAAAA
>JAUILF010000413.1 GCA_030433135.1 Bacteroidia bacterium
CACTCCTTCGTCACCTTGTCCGAAAAGTGCGGTAATGTCTGGCAATTGATCCCCGTTCATATCTGTGACCTCGGCAGCTATGGCTCCCGGCATCTTACGAAGGATATTCTTTTTAAAAGTCCCGTCAGCTTGTTGTTCCCACCACCCAAAGGTTGCCTGCCACTTACCAAATTCACACACAACGATATCCGTTCTGCCATCCTGATTCAGATCAGCTATTTTCATGTCTACTGGCCGGATCAGTTTGTCAATGAGGGTTTTTACACGGCCTCCGTTCTTAGGTAATGAGAAGATCTTTCCTCTGGGTTGATCGGATGGTGTAAAGGATCCCATCGTACATATGATGTAGGCTTCAGGAGTTTCAATCAGGTCAACGATACCTTCCTCTAATTTTGCTTGTTTCAGTACCTCCATGTCCCTGTTTAGTAGGAACAAACTTTCGGAATGAACGTCTCCCAGGAAAATTTTTCCTGAGTTCCATTGCAATAAGGTACTGCTTGGAGGACTTAGATTTATCTGAGGAATTACCACCTCAAATTGACTGAGAGGCTCTGATTTGATGCCAGTATGGGCATAAAGGCTGCCCGGTGCCTCGTCAATGATGTACCTGGCTATGGCTTCAAATTCTTCAGGAGAGATCTTTTGCGATCCAGCGAAAATTGCGGAGTTCTTTACGCTTGATATGGGATCGGAGTGGCCGAAAACCTCATATTGAAAGGTGGAATCTTGAGATACATCCATCAGTACACTCATCCTGGGTAATATGTATTCCTCCCATGACTGCTTGTCCAGATCTTGTGCAGACGGGGTTTTATGACAGGAACTGCAATGCAACTGAACCAGGGTCTTAGGATGAGGAACGGATGAGTTCCTGTCTGACTGACAACCTAATATTACCAGTAAGGGGTATACGACCGAAAATAGAATGCGAAACACGGCTGCTAATATAGAGTATGCCTATCTCTGCGTGTATTAATTAAATGTAAACCAATTATGGTTTGGATTTACTTTGAAGTTACAACTCAAAATAGTCACATAATCAATAATAATTATATGAATTAAACTCATCTGTAAGGTTTTGAGTATATAATATTGTGGTTGGTCTGATTCGGGGAGGCGCTAGTTTACTTTGTGTTTACCAAAAATTTGAAATTACTTACCTCGTATTTCGATGTGAAGGGGTATGCATGTACATAAATTGCATATGTAAATTTTAACCCATTAAAAATCCTTTTTTATTATGAATAAATGTTTACCCTTTGTAGTCCTCCTATTGCTTTCTGTAAGCAGTTGGGGGCAGATTTTTGAAGAAGAACTCGTAATTCCGGCAGGATACACCCCGGACGAGGTACTTATGCCTCCCAGTCCACTCTGGATGCAGGTTTTGTTTGTGGGCGGTCATGATATAGTACAGACTACCCCTACCTATGGAAATCCGCAGGGACGTGCCATTGCCAAGGAATGGCATGATTTCATTGGGTTTACTAAAGATACCGATAGTGAGGAGCTTGGTTGGGTCTCCGTAAATCACGAATTAATTTACCATGACGATCACATTGGTGATGGTGGTGGTATGACCGTTTTCAAGGTAAAGCGTTCTGGTGACTCTTTAGAACTTGTTCATCAGTCCCTGGATGACGGTCGCGAAGGATATTTTTTCAATGTGGATTTTGCCAACACGGTGGGAGAGACAGGAATGAATTGTGGTGGTATTTCATCTATAGTTGATGGAAGAATCTGGACGGCAGAAGAATGGTTTAGAAGCAGCAATAATTCCATTTATGAAGGTGGGTTCTCTGGAGTTACCAGTAATGGATCAGCACCTCATGCTCCGGGAACATCCGAAAATCAGGGAGTGAGAGATACTGTTGACTATACGATATCGTCTGATATTGCTGAATTTGATGGCATGACTATTCCAAAGTATGAGAATTTTAACTGGATGGTTGAAGTCGACCCCCGACAAGCAGTGGCTCTTCGCAAACAGTACAACTGGGGTAGAGCTGGATTTGAGGGTGGTATTGTAATGACAGATAACCAGACTGTTTACCTTGGTGTGGACGCTACACCGGCACCTTGGATGCGCTTCAGAGCCGATTCACCTGGCGACTTTACTCAAGGAACCCTGGAAGTTTGGAAGCACGATAATGCGGAAGGAGAAAGATGGATCGAGATTACCATGACCGCAGATAACATGCTCAATCTGTCAGACAAAGCATGGGAAGCTGGTGCCACCATGTTCAACCGGAATGAGTGGGTAGCTGTAGACAGTGTATCCAATATCGTATACTGGACAGAGACAGGAAGGGATAATCCTGCTGGGAGATGGGCTGATGAGCTAGCTGATGGTGGAGTATTTGCACCACATCATATGGAAAGAGCTGCGGATCAGGGAGTCTCAGGTCCTGATGATGAAGCATATTGGGACTACTATGGTCGGGTACTGTATTATGATCCGGCTACCGAAACCCAGGGGGTCCTTATCGAAGGGGGTCCCTATTTCGATGCAAGCCCTTCTGAGGCGGACTATCCGTCCAAGCACCTTTCCAATCCCGATGGCCTGAACGTAATTCAGATTGATGGACAGAGTTACCTGTTGATTATGGAGGACCTAAATGGAACTTCTTTTGGAAGAACTCCCGCTGACATCAGTAACAGGCTATGCGAAATGTATATCCTGGATCTCTCCATTGCAGAACCTACGATTGATGATTTGATCAGAATTTCTGCGATACCCGCCGGTGCAGAAATTACAGGTGGTATTATGACCTCGGATGGTGCGTCACTGTTGGTCAATTCTCAGCACCCTAACGTAGATAATCCTTTCCCTTACAACCATTCACTCACTTTTGCCATTCATGGTTTTGATGAGCTGACTACTACATCTCTGAGACAACCTGATTTTGGTGATGAAGAAGGAATTCAGGTTTTTCCCAATCCGACTTCAAGAACACTTCACCTGAGTGAAAACTCTGACTTTGCTATTTATAACATGCAAGGCCAGAGGATTAATGTCTTCCGTAATGTTAACGAGGCAGATGTGTCTCATCTGACTCCCGGACAATATTTCATCCGGACGGAAGACCAGCAAACTTTAAAGTTCATTGTTCAGTAATAATAAGTATTCACTACCAGGGCATGTCATGCAAAGGCTTGACATGCCTTTTTGTATTTAGAGAGGTTTGTGAACAACTGGAACTCCTGGATCAAAAACTCACACATAATGAAAATTAATTATTTTCCTGTTCTGCTAATTATCCCCTTTCTGGTGTATTTGAAAGCCTCTATTACAAATGGGAAAAAAGATGACATTGACCAGGTTTTAGTTTTGTCAAAAGAGTTATTAATTGAAAACCTGAAACTTTTGCAAACGGAGGTTGCATTGTTAACCACAGCACTTAATGGGCTGGAAAATAATTGTACTGAGGCTTCTATAGATAGTGCCAGATCTCAAATTGTACGAACTCGATTGGCTTACAAACGTGTTGAGCATTTTATGGAATATTATGACCCATACCATGTGAAGATAAATATTAATGGTGCACCCCTGCCTAAAGTAGAACAAAAGGTGCCCGAAATCAGAGTGCTGGAACCATCAGGCCTGCAGACCATAGACGAGACCTTATTTCTGTCTGATGACCTATGTTCGGATGCAAAGCGTGTGCAGAAACTTGGGATTAAACTGCAGCACAATATGAATTTATTGATCAGGTCAGTAATCAATACGGAGATGGAACACAGCGATATTCTGCAAAGTGTCCGCTATCAGATTGTACGAATTTTTACCCTGGGTTTAACCGGCTTTGATACTCCAGGTGGTTGTGATGCCCTTGCGGAAGGAATGACTTCACTTGAGGCACTCTCAGAATTACTCCAGTTGTATCTTATGGTCGATCAGGAAGCTGGTGCGGCCATTGAGCAAGTCATTGTGCATCTCGATGAGTGGAGAATATATCTAAGAGACCACAATAATTTTGATACACTTGATCGACTGGAAGTTCTAACCCGGTTTGTCAATCCACTCTATAGTGAGATGTATGACCTCCACAGAAAAATGAATGTCGAGTATCCCAATGAACAGGATTTTACCCTGTCTGCACATAACTATCAAAGTAAAGAAATGTTTTCTGCGGATTTTCTGAATCCGGCTTATTTCTCCATGGTTTCGGCGGATGCTCTCAATAATGAGGATCGTATCGCACTAGGTAGGAAATTGTTTTACGATCCCATTTTGTCTCGTGACAACAAATTATCATGTGTATCATGTCACAAACCCGAAAACGGCTTTACCGATGGACTTGCCAGGAGTCTCAGCAGGGATGGAAAATCTCAAACCTTACGCAATGCTCCAACCATTTTAAACGCAGTATACTCGACTCATTATTTCCTGGATATGCGAGAGCATAATCTGGAGAGACAGGTAAAACACGTTGTGATAGACGAGAATGAGTTTGACACTGATTTCTTTACCATCGTCGATAAATTGACCGCAGAACCCTCTTATGATTCCTTATTCCGTAGGGCCTATCCAAAATACAAGTTATCAAAGTGGTCAGTTACAAATGCCTTGGCGTGCTACGTGGCCAGCAAGACTTCATTCAACAGTCCTTTTGATCAGTATGTGCGTGGCGAGGTGAAGGACATCGCTCCCGAGGTACGCAGGGGGTTTAATCTGTTTATGGGCAAGGCTGCATGTGGTACCTGTCATTTTGCTCCCGTATTTAATGGTTCTGTCCCTCCTCTTTACACTGATTCAGAAAGCGAAGTTTTGGGTGTTCCTTTCCAACCGGATACAGTTAATGCCATTCTCGATCCTGATCTTGGAAGAATCGCTAACAACCGACCTCTTGATCAGGCTGCTCATCTGGCCCATGCATTCAAGACAGTCACAGTTAGAAATATCGGTTTGACAGGACCCTATATGCACAATGGAGTATATGAAACACTCGAAGAGGTGGTGGATTTTTACAACCGGGGTGGAGGAGCGGGTATTGGCATTAATCTGGATAACCAGACCCTGCCCCCCGATCCCCTGGATTTATCCGGTTCAGAAATCAGTGACCTGATACAATTTATGCATGCACTGACCGATAGTACTGCTATTCAGGAAGACCTGATCGAGTATTCACAGGCTTCCAGTAATTAGAACTACAGTTTTACGACTTT